>JAJDXU010000204.1 GCA_022823105.1 Dehalococcoidia bacterium | reverse complement strand
GTCCCATCGGGGAAAAAGATACCGAGGAGATGGCCTTGCACTCCCCGGTACTGTCTACGGTCAAGTCTGGTGGGCCGGACTGGACGAAATCAAGAACCGGGGCCGATTCCGACGTCACCCCGTCCTGGGGCATGGGGATAGTGTACGTCAGAACCGCCTCGTTCTCCACGATTTCGATGCCCTGCACGAAGTTGCGGATGAGGGCCTTCCGCTCCGGGAAGGTCCCCTCTTGGAAGAGTGCGCGGAAGTCGGCCACGTATCCCCGAATCTCCTTGCTGGTGGGCAACTCCACCCGCCGCCGCTCCAACCGACCCTCGGCCTCCTCCTTTGCCGCCGTCAACTGGTCCTGCCTCGACTTCAAGGCCAGGATGCGCGGGGACAACATCTCCAGCGTCAGGTCGCTGGTCTCCAACGCCTCGTAGAGCTTCCCCAGGCGGCTCTCCACGTCGGCCAACTCGGCATTGATGGCCTTCAGCCGGCCGTTGACCTCGCCGGCCAATGCGTCGATCTCCTCGGCCACCAGGGTCACCAACTCCGTGATGGTCTCCTCGGTGAGTATCCGCTCCCTGATCTTGTCGATGATGCAGTCCTCGGTACGCTCCGCGTTCAGGTACCGCCCGTTGGCGCAGGTCCCCGCTCCCTCCCGCAGCAGCGTGCCGCACACGTAGTAGGCGAACCGCCCGCTCTTGGCCCCCTGCCCGCTGTAGGGCTTGCCGCACACCCCGCAGCGGAGCAGCCCGCTCAGCAGGTACTGGCTACCCGCACGGGCCGGACGCTGCCGCTGCGGGGCGCGTTCGTGAAGTCCCTGCTGCACGGCATCAAAGGTCTCACGGGACACCAGGGCGGGCCAGGCGTGCTCCACCCGCACCGGCTCACCGGCCTTCTCGTCCCTGCTGTTCAGTCCCCACACCGCCGTGCCCGTGTAGGCTTCGTTGGTGAGCAGGTAGTGCAATCCGTTCTTCTGCCACCGCTTGCCCCGGTTGGTGATGCCCCGCCCGTTCAACTCCTTGCAGATCTCCTTCAGCCCGTTCCCACGCTTGGAACTCTCGAAGATCTCCCTGACGATGGGCGCGGCGTCCTCGTCCACCTCCAGGGTGGGCCGGTCCTTCAACCCGTCGCTCACCTTCACCCGCTTGTAGCCGTAGGGCGCGCGGGAGGCCAGGAAGTAGCCCCTTGACGCCGCCTCCCGCATTCCCCGCACGACCTCCTGCGCCAGATTCTCGCTGTACCATTCGTCCACGGACTCGATGATGGCCTCCATCAGCTTGCCGGTGGGGGTGTCGTCGGCGTGCTCGGTGATGGACACCACCCTAATGCCCTTCCGTCTCAGCATGGACTTGAAGGCCACGGCGTGTTCCCGCTTGCGGGTGAATCTTGAGAATTTCCACACCAGGATGACGCCAAAAGGGGATTGGGGCTGGCTGCCCTCGTCGATCATCTGGCGGAACTGGGGGCGGTCGGCGATTCTGCCGCTCTCGGCCTCGTCCACGTACTCCCGGGCGATGGAGTAGCCGTTCCTGTCGGCGTAGTCCCGGAGTGCACGCATCTGGGCGGCCACGGACAGGTCCACGTCCTGGCGGTCGCTGGACACCCGGGCGTAGAGGGCCGCCGGGGTCAAGGGTACAAACTCACGCTTGGTCATGGGTGGCTCCTTTTTGTCGTTCATCTCTCTTCCGTCTCCGGTTCGTCCGTGCTGCTCCGGCGGGAACGCCGCCGAATCCGCTCCTCGATCCGCCACTCCCGCTCTTCCATGTACAGGCGGATGGCCTCCCGCAGCAGCTCGCTCACGGTGCGCTCCTCCTCCCTGGCCACCTGGCGCAGATGCTGGGCCTGCGGCGGGGGCAGCGAGAAAGTAACGGTCTCGGTGTTCCTGGATATGATGGGCGCCATGAGCCCTCCTTGCGCCATCCATTATACCACGTTGTCTTACTCTCTAACAGCGGGCAACCGGCCTCCGGCTCGGCGTGGGCGGTGAATGGCGCCGGGTCCGCCGGGTCTGGCGTCTGCAACATTTCGCAACTTTTCCACCTGTTGCACCCAGACATGGGAATGATAGGGAATTCCCTTTTGTCCACTGCGGGAAACCCAGAGAACGGCTCAGGTGGGTCTGTTGGACATGGTTCGCGCCATCCTGCCCCTATTGGACGGTCTCCGTGGCGTGACGGTTGTCGCTGGCATTCGTACTTGGATTGAGTACCCGGCGGGCGGCGTCGGGTATGTGCTCAATGACGGCCCGACGCATCAGCCCTGCAACACATTGCGGTGGCGGGGAGGTAACGGGAGGTGATGGCCGTAAGGTGCCGGAAATTTGTCCATTCCTGTCCGTTGAAACGCACCTATGGGAAATCCCCGGCGCAGGAAAGTTGTATTTTGGGAAGTCAGTACAATTCGGCCAGCGGCATACGATCCAGCGAGTGCGGAGGCGGCAGTATCCACGTCTCTCCCAGGACGCCGTGCTTTGCCAGTGCCTCGGCGTTGGCGGTGATCACGTCCAGCCCCTCCGTCCCGTCGGCCACGTCCAGGAAGGCGCAGTCCCGGCTGCCGGAACGCTCGGCACTGAGATTGACGGCCAGACTGGTCGCGGCGGCGTGGCGGTCGGGCCGGGAGGCCATGCGGCACAGCTTCACTTGCGGTTCTCTCCCGAGTGTGGCTCCCCGGGTGGGTCAATCTCCTGAACATTGACACCTGGCCCACGTTTTCACCTGCATCATCCTGATTGCGGTCCTGCTCATTCGGAACAACCCTTCGCGTCATCACGGGCCATCTTTGGGTCAATGCTGACGTGTCGCGGTCTCGGCGGGGTTACGTCCCGTCAAGTATCCGTGTTGGATGTCAAGCTTTTTTGTTTATAGTGGTGGCGATGGGTACGGGGTCTGCGGCACCCAGGGTGTGCCCCGACGAGCCACCGCGTTGAGCTGCAGCAGGATCTTGCGCATCACGGCCACCACCGAAACGTTGCCCGGCTTGCCCCGTTCGCGTAGCCGGTCATAAAAGCGGCGCATCTCGCTGTCGTGGCGGATCACGGCCCAGGCGCACATGTAGAGAGTGCGCCGCACCAGCCCTCGGCCGCCCCGGATGGCCCGATGACCTTGCTTCTTGCCACTGTCTCGGGACCAGGGCGCCAGCCCGACCAGCGATGTGAGAGCCTTGCTGTCCCAGTGGTCCAGTTCGGGAAGGTGAGCCACCAGCGTGGCCGCGGTCAGCGGTCCCACGCCGGGCACACTGCGATAGAGAGCGGCGCGTTGCGCCAGGGCGTCATTGTCTTTCAGCACCGCCTGGTATGCTTTGTCCAACCGAGCGATCTCCTTCTCCAGCCAGGCGATATGTCGCTTAGTGGACTTGGCGATGGTTGCGGAAATACCCTTGTCCAGCCGACCTTTTTCCTGGACCCGTTGGTCAATGAATTGACGCCGCCGCCTGAGCAGGTCTTTCAGTTCCTGCCGATGTGGGTCCGTCTCCGGTTCCCAGGTATCCACCTCCGGAAATACTTCCCCGTATCGAGCGAGCACCTGCGCGTCCAGTGG
>JAJDXU010000225.1 GCA_022823105.1 Dehalococcoidia bacterium | reverse complement strand
GGCATAAATGTCATCTTCGGTCAGCAGTTTGTTGCAAACGAGGCAATTTTGTTGATCCGGCAGGACAGGTCCCATGTCCATTTTCCCTTAAGGCACTTTCGCCATTCTGTCAAACATGACATGGAAGAACCGTTACCATACAGTGGGTTACACGTCCTTCAGCGCCAGCGCGTCCGCGCCGGCGCTGTTGCCGGCCAGGCGGCCGAAGACCATTCCTGCGCTCAGGCCGCTGCCGCCCGGGTAGTTGTGGTAGAACAGCCCGCCCACCATCTCGCCTGCCGCGTACAGGCCGGGGATGGGATCCTGGGCGTTGGTCACCACCTGGCCCCGGTTGTTGACCTTGACGCCGCCGAAGGTGAAGGTGATGCCAGTGGTCACCGCCCACCCGCGATAGGGCGGCGTGTCGATGGTCTCGGCCCAGTTGGTCTTGTCCACCGCCAGGCCCTCGGTGCGGCGGCCATCCTTCACGGTGGCGTTGTAGGGGATGTCGGTGCGGACGGCGGCGTTGTACGCCTCGACCTCGCGCACCAGGCCGGCCGGGTCGATGTCCAGCATCCGCGCCAGTTCCTCGATGGAGTTGGCCTCGGCGGTGGTGGCCTGGGGAATCCAGTACTCGTCGCGCAGCAGGTGCTTCACCTTGTCGTCGAAGATCTGGAAGCAAAGGCCCTGGGGCTGGTCCATCAGGGCACGGCCGTAGGTCACGTAGGTGTAGTTGCGGAAGTCCGCGCCCTCGTCCAGGAACCGCTCGCCGTTGATGTTGACCATGATGCCAAAGGGATACGAGTGCTTCTGGAAAAGCTCGGTGACGGTGCGGTCGCCGAAGGTGGGCGCGTTCATGTCCCACGCCACGGCGTGGCAGGACGACCAGTGGCCGTAGCTCTGCGCGCCCACGTCCAGCGCCATCTTGATGCCGTCGCCGGTGTTGTAGGGGATGCCACGGACTTTCACCGTCTCCCAGCCGGGGCCCAGGTAGCGGCAGCGCATCTCGGCGTTGGCCTCGAACCCGCCGGCGGCCAGCACCACGGCGCGCCCGGCGATATCCTCGAACCCGTCGGGCCCTTTGACCCGCAGGCCGGAGACGTGGCCGCGCTGGTCTTGGATCAGCGAGACGCCCTCGGTGGAATAGCGAACTTCCACGCCCAGCCGCTCGCACACGTCAAACTGCTGGTCGGACAGGCCCTTGCCGGCTCCGACGGCCTCGACGACCAGGCCGCCCCAGAAGCGGAACTTGTCGCCGTCGCGGAACGCCTGCCGCCCGAAGGACAGCACGAACCGGACGCCGTGCTCCTGCAGCCATTTCATCGTGGGGTACGACTGGCTCACCAGGATCTCGGCCAGCTCGGGGTCGGACAGGCCGTGGGTGACGCGCATCATGTCGTCGTAGAACTGGTTCTCGGTGTACTGGCCAACCTCGATGGAGTTGGCCTCGGTCTCCGACATGTCGGGAATCAGCCCCTTGATGTCGTCCAGGCCGTTGTAGGCGAAGCGGATGATGCCGCCGGTGAAGTAGGTGTTGCCGCCGCGGAAATACTCGGGGGCTTTCTCCACGACGAGCACCGATTGGGTCTGCTCGCGGGCGGCGATGGCGGCGGACAGGGCGGCGTTGCCGGCCCCTACGACGATGACGTCATAAACAGTGTCATTAGCAGGCACAGTGGCACCTCAAAAAGCGGTCCGGCGTGCGGCCGAACGGGGAATATGCAGCGACGATGATAACACAGCGTCTCAGTACAATCCGGGCCCCCGCAGCCGCAGCATCAGCGCCCGCACCAGGGGGACGCTGATGTTGACGGCGGATTCTTCGTCGTCATCGTCGTCGCCCATGGAGACGTACACCAGGTTGCGGTCGCGGCGCACCCGGGCGTCAAGCTCCTTGTACTCCATGTATTCGTTCATCACCCGTTCCAGCAGCACCGCCAGCAGGTCGGGATCGGCCCCCTGGATGGCCAGGTGGTACATGGGCGACTCCCTGAACCGGGGCGCCATCCAGTCGGCCATCTCCTCGATGCCGTCTTCGTCGAATGGATTGGACCACTGGATTTCGTCAGCCATGTTTACTCTCACCGGGCGAGCCATTGCATTCCGCCGACGCATCCGCCGGCCGGGCGTATTTTACAGCGGTTCGGCGTCCTCGTTCAGGATGGAGAGGTGCTGATCGCAGGCGAAAAGGCGGTTGCGACGGCGGCCGGGGAATTCGCGAGCTGTGCCCAAACTGACCGGCATGTCCATGCCTGAAGAAGCTCGTGGAGGCACAAAATCGTCGTTGTTGGGATGAGTGCCACCCAAATGACTTTCCCTGTGACGGTCAACTCAAAGCCTCCACCCCAGTCAGCCACCAACGCGCTGCGCCATCGCCGCCGGCGTGGACGCTGACCTCCATGCCCTCCAGCAGCCAGGCGCCGGTGATGCCGTGGGTTTCGGCCTGCACCGCCACCACGTCCGACAGGAGGCTCTCGATGACTGCCCGACGGTTTGCGACTCTCAGCAGCGGCAACGAGACTTCCACGTGGCGCCGCGGACGGCCAAATTCCGCCAGTCGCGCCTCGGCCGCACCCTGCGCCGCCGCGTAGTTGTCGGTGTAACGGCAGTTGACCAATAGATCTTTGCTCGCGTGCGGAGAAAGGTCTGACGGGGTTCCTTCGGCCCGTATCGCGCTGGAGGTCTCGGTTCTCCAGCAGCGGCTGGCATACAGGTCCAGGCTCTGCAGGTAAGCGGTCGCGGCGCCGGCGTTCGCGATGCGTACCACCAGGCCCCGGCCGGCAACGCCCGATTCCGCCTCCGACAGTAACGTGATGGTGATGTCACCGGTGACATCCACGCCCGCTCCGGCAGCGTCGTTGGTTGCGCTGTAGTCCGTCCCGGCTGCCAGCGTTTCCAGTCCTTCGATCACGTCCCAAGCGTCGGTTGACGCCAACAGCAGTTGCTGCCCGCCGGCCGGGATCTCCAGGACCTCGTTGAGGCTCCAGACCTGGCGACGGCCCGCATCAGACGAACGGCGGTAGCGGAAGGTGACCGCACTTTCGACCGAATGCGCTCCGTCTTCCCGTCGAACGGAGGTAGCGTAGGGGCCGCCGGCGTCAGCGGTGTCATATATCGTAAATCGAGCCAGGGAAACGGGATCCAGGTTGCCGCGTGTGCCGGTTCGCACGGCCGCGGATTCCAACCGGACACGTCCCAGGCCGTCGGCGTAAACGAACCCATGCTCTTCGCGTTGCAGGCGGCGCACGGCCCGGGCGGCCGACACATCCCACACCGAGCGCGGTCCTCCCGTAAGGAGCAACCTCCCATCGTCCAGCGCATACTCGTGCGGAGACAGGCCGGCCCAGCCCAGGATGGCCGCCGCCACGCTGCCGGAGCGCATCAGGCCGCCAGCCAGGGCCCGGTGCAATGCCACGTCTTCCAATTGATGGGTGATGTCCCTGGCAGAAATGCGGCATAGGGCGGCCCCGTGGTCAGGTTCGATGGTCGTTACATGGCCGTTGAACATGCTGCGACCGACGGCAAAATCGGTCCACGTGTCCTGCGTGTTGCGAAAACCATGCCAGAGGCCATGCCGCGACGAGTCCGGCGCGTCGACGATTCCGGTGGCCGCCAGGATCTCGCTCCGGCTGGCGTTGGCCCGGTCCAGCGCCAGGGCGTGTACACGCACACTGTCGATGGTCTGCTGAATTTCCAGCGCGAACCACACCCCTGCATCCAGCGGAGTCCCGTCGGCAAGTCTGGTGGCGGTCCGTCCCGACACGCGTTCCAGGATGGTCGCGTCGTTGGTGAACCGAAGGCGCAGGCAATCGTCCCGGGCGACGCACCGCAAGGCAAACCCGCCCAGGCCGCTGCTTCCGCGCCGGTACCGAGCCATCAGGGTCGCCAATGGGTCGCCGGTGTGCAGCAGCGCGACGGCGTCGGAAGGCGGCCAGCCTCCGCCCTGTCCTGCCACCATGCCGTTGGTGACGGAAAAGCCGTTTCCGGGGACGGCAAGGACGTTCCACTGCTCGCCGCCGGCCGTCGCGCGACCACGCAGTTCCACCGATGCACCGCCCTCTGCCGCAAAATCGTCGTGAATCCGGCTGGCGCGCAGCCAGACCTTCCCGCCCGACTCGACGCCGACTCCCAACGGTCCACTGGAGTTGCCCGGCGTGTAGCGATGGTCGTCGTTCCTCAGGGTGAGCTCCAACTCGGCCGCCGGCGCGAATTCGGGAACGGGCAGGCCTCGCCGTCCCCATCCCCAGCGCAAACCCAGCACGTCATCCGATATATCCGAGGAGTTCACATCCCAGGAACCATCATCGGACCAATCGATCCAGACCTGCCAGCGCAAGGGCACACATGGGACTCGTCGGCCCGATGTTGGGTGCGCACCTGTGGTCATTGTCATGTTCGTGATCTGCCTCCATGTTTAGTTCTCAATGCACATGACCCACACGGCACGTGCGGACAAAGTCACCACGATCTGGCATGGCGAGCTTTGAAGGAGTAACATCCGGAGCAACGGGGGTGACGCCATGGCCCAATACTGGATTTCGTACAGTTCGGACGATGACCCCAAGCGGCGCCGGCGACCGGAACGTGAAAGACGTTGGCGCTGGCTCTGGCCGTGGCAATGGTTCCGGCGGGGCCCAAGAGACCCCCGACCCGTTGGGGGCACACGCCGCCGAAGCCGCGGCGGTGGAGAACGCCGGAGCATCTGGCCCCTGTTGCTGCTGCTGCTGCTGCTCCTGCTGCTCATGCCGATCGGCGCGTACTTTCTCCTCGACGAAAGCGACGACTCCGACGAAACCGAGCGAGTTGCCAGCACCGGAAACCTGGACCCGTCCTCCGCGCCCCTCGGTGGATCCGGTATCCCGACCGGCGCGGTTCCCGCCGCTGACTCCGGCATTGTGCCGGACGCGGGCGACGTGGGAGCCTCCGCGCCGGACCTGCCATCATTCGACATCAGGGGCGATACCACGTTCATGGATCTGGGAGACATCTCGTGCGACGCCGAGCGGTACGTGCTCATGACCGACGGCAAAGTGCATATGATCGAGGATCTGGACACCGAAACCGTCGACGCCCTGGCCCGTTCGGAAACACCCATCGACACCGTCTCCCTGGATGGCGGCGGCGATACCACGGCCCTGCAGGCCATCGCGAAAAGCACCGGAGGCACGTTCACCAGGATGGAGCGGTAGCAACGACAGGTGCACGGAAACCAGCGCGAGCGCATCACCGGCCGCGCCCTCAGCCTCAAATGCAGGCTAAATACACAACTATTGCATTGAAAGGCAGGATGCCGCATAATATTTTGAAATATTACGTTGCACAGTGTTCCCAATGTCTCCCTCCGAGCTCTACATCCTCTACGCGTTCCTGGGTTTTATCTGCTTGTTGCTGGTAACGGTAATCGGCATCCTCATTCGTCAATCATTCGCCATTGGTTCAATCCAGGGCCAACTGAACGGCTTGGCCGCACGCATTGATCGGCTGGAGCAAGAGATGGCGGAATTCCGGGAGCAACTTGCCGACTTCCTGGAGCAGCTGGCCAACTTCCGGGAACAACTGGCCGAGATGCGGGGAATGACGCGGGCCCTGAACGACCGCATGGACCTGCTCACCAGGCACCACCACGACGGCGACGGCCGTGTGGTGATCATTCCAGAGGAAGTCCCGGCCGCCGATTGATGCCTCACGGCCACACCCCCAACGTTACCGGCCCGTCCTGCCGGAACGCCGCCTCGAACCGGACGGGTTCCCCGGCGCGGCTGCCGATGCGGTAGGACAGGCACACGAACCGGCCGGACACGCGCCGCTGGCCGGGCGCGTTGCCCAAGGGCCCATACTCCACCGCCACGGACAGACCCACGACGCCCGACAAGACGGCGTCCGGGCCGATTCCCGGAGCATCATCCCACCGACCGGACAGGATGAACTCCTGCGCGCTGGCAGGACCGGCAGCGGTTCGCGCGGCAGCGTCGTTCACGCCGGTGACGTCCCTGCCGACCAGCGCCTGGCCCAACGGCCCAACCCGCTCCACCCACGCCGACAGATCCCGCATCGTTCCGTCCGCATCCGCCACGGCGATATAGCTGCGGCCCGTGCTGGCGTATCCGGTCATGATCACACCCCCAGCACGGCGTTGCGACGGCGATACGGCGCGAGCAGCGTTCGCACGGCGGGCGAAATCCCGTCCGGTTCTCCGGCGTGATCACCCTCCGGCGGCCGGAAGGGTCCGCCCAACCGTTCGCGCCACCATGTGGCCGTCTGCAGCAGGCACGCTTCCGCCACACCCTGGGGGTAGCGGTACACTGACACGGACGCGCCAACGGCGTGCGTGGCCGCGTCCGTTCCATTGATTCCGCGCTGTATCGTCAACTTCAGCGTCCCCTGTCCGTCGTCCGCGACACCCTCGACGTACACCTGCTCGTCTCCAATGCGAATGGTGTGGCCGGCAGATAACGCGATTGCCCCATCGCCGGCCGTTAGGGCGAGCGTGGCATCACCGACGGCTACTTCCGAATTTCCTCCCACCTGCAATCCCGCGTCCGCGCGCACGTCGCCGTACCCCCACACGCCGCTGACGGCCACGCCGGCCCGGCTCAGGGGGAACCGCCGATACGTGCCTGAGGCCAGCATGATGCGGGTATAGGGGCGACCTCCCGGCGCCGTGGGCGCGGCGTTCAGCGGGTACAGCAGCCAGGCGCCGCACGGCCAGGTGTCCCATACGCCGGTCCCTGCCCGCACTCGTACCTCGCTCGCCGACACCAGGTCCGGCAACGTCAACGACGCCTTTCCCGTCCCGTCGAACCGGCGCTCGCCGTGAGTCGTTGCGAACTGCCGGCCGCAGTAGCCGTCGATCCAGCGGGACACCGCTTCCAGCATCCCCAGCAACCGGGCATCGTGCGTATCGTCCGGCGCGTTCAGCGCCGCCGGCGACTTCAGCGTCGCCAGATCCGCGTAAGCATTTGCCATTCAGATTCCTCCATTCCATTGCGGCGTTGCGCCTGCATAGGGGCGAATAATCATTCGCCCCTACGCCGTCCGTTTCCTATACCGTGATGTTGTACTGGAGCGCGGTATGCGTGGCCTTGGTGCGGTCGCCGGACCGTTCCATGAACGCCAGGCGCATGCTGACCACCATGATGTTCTGGCGCTTCTGGATGTCCCGCGTCGTCTCGATCATTAGCTCGCGGCGGAATCCCAGGCGCCATTGGGTCCGGTTCACCACCAGCAGGCGGCCCTTGGTGTTGGTGTTCCCGGTGTCGGTCACCTTGCCGTCGGCGTCCGACTTCGCCATCTGCTCGGACACGATGACCGGGATGCCGTCAACCTGGGCGAGTTGCCCATTGAGCAGCGTGGCCTGCGGCCCAAGCTTGTCCAGCGTGCGGAACTCGCCGACGCCCAGCGACTTGATGTAGGTGCCCACGTCGGCGACGTAGGCCAGCTCCGACGGGCGCACGCCGTATTTGCCCAGCAGACCCCGCGCCTCGTTGAACATGTCGGCGCTGGGCGCGGCGGCGTGGTCGTTGCCCTGCCCGGTGTTGTCCACCAGCGGCAGGTGCAACAGCCCGTCGAACCCCAGCAGCCAGTGGGCCTTGCCGGCCGTGGACGCGGCAATGGTCGCGCCGTCGGCGTTGATGTTGTTCTGGGTGGTGGTGTCGGCGTTGAGCAGCACGTCGTCGATCACCTCGACGGCGTTTCGCACCAGCGTGCTGCGCACCTCCGCCGCCATGGCGATCACCGCGTCCTCGTCCAGCGTCAGCGACCAGGGCACCTCGGCCACCAGTTCCCGCGCCGTCAGGGTCTGGCGCGCGGTGGTGAGCGCCGTTTCCGTGGTCGCGGTGTTCTCGACGCCCGGGTACCAGGACACGTTGCCCAGTTGCAGCGGGATCTCGAACGGGTTGGTTGGCATGTCCACCCGCGTGAACAGCGACGCCACGTGCGTATCGACGTTGATGTCGGCCCACAGCGCGGCGGCCTCGCCGGTGGCGACCAGTTCGTCGCCGCTGCCGGCGGTGGTGCTGTCCATGGCGGCCTTCAGGTTCGCCTGCCAGTCGGCCAGGAGGCGCGGGTTGGCATCGCCCGGCTCGCGCTGCTGCGACGCCAGGACGCTGCGGACGCAGGCCAGGTCCAGCGCGTCCATCCCCTGGTACTTGCCGAACGGCACGCGGGGCCGGTCGCCCACGCTGCCGTACCGCGCCAGCATCGCCTGCCGTTCGCCGGCCCGCTGCTTCTCGGTCAGATCGCCGACCGTTCGGCTCAGGCGATCCAGTTCCTCGCGCAGCGGCGGGATGTCAGCATCCAGCCGTTGGCGGTAGAAGTCGCGCACCTCGGCCACTTCGTTCTTGATGGTTTCCAGTTCCCACGTTGAAAGAGTCATAAACTTGCAATCTCCCTTGCAGTCAGTGTTGTTTCGGTTTCGCTGTCTTCGTCGT
>JAJDXU010000083.1 GCA_022823105.1 Dehalococcoidia bacterium | reverse complement strand
CGGCAACGGCGATTGAGCAAGGACTATGAGGCATTGTGCGAAACCACTGAAACCTGGATTTACATCTCGATGACTGGGCTCATGCTACGCCGTTTGGCCCGCTTCCCTACTTTTTAGACACACTCTAAGGTACGCTTCGTTGCTCGAAACGTTATCCGGGAACGTCAAGATGTCGAAATTCATACCGTTCTGGTTATCGAAATCCTGGATGTTCAACTCCGTCGTGGTACCCTGCTGCACGCAGATCTTCGCGTCCCGCAGTTCCATCATGTTGGTCACGCCCAGCTCCCTGGGCACCATGAATCCTTGGCCGTCGTAGAACATTGTCTGCGCGAAATTGCCCCAGGTGGCGTCGCGGGAACTGGTCCATGTCGTGTTGCGGGACATGATATCCACTTCACCCGACTGGATCGCCGGCCCGCGTTCGGCGGCGGTCGTCGGTCGAAATTCCACGGCGTTGGGATTCCCCAGAACCGCCGCGGCGACCGCGCGGCACAGGTCACAATCGAACCCGACGGTGTTGCCGGACGAATCGAGGAAGCCGAACCCGGCCACGCTGTTGTTGCCGGAGCAGACCAGCGTCCCCCGGTCCCGCACGGTTTGCAGTCGGCTGACGCCCTGGTTGTCCATCGCCGTCGCCTCCGTGCCGACCGGACCCATGGTCGCCTCCATCGCCTCGGACGAGGGCACGGCGGCGGTCGCGGGAGTCGGCGCAGCCGGCGGCTCTTCCTGGCCGCACGCTATCGACGCCAACAGCGCGATCAGAATTACCGCGCAACCAACGTGTTTCACGGATCTGCCGATCACTCGGTAGCGCTCCCGGCGGGTTTAGAACTCAGAATTCTTTGCAAGGCGACCAAACTCGCCTCCACCCCACGTGTCTGGGGAACTCAACCTCAGGCAAACCTCCATAGGTTGAGAGCGGTCCCGCCGAATATCTTGGCCAGGTCCTCCTGCGGGCACCATGACTCAATATCACGAATGGTGTACCGCAGAGAGTTTCGGTAGCCCTCCCGGTTGGTGCAGCGCGGCCAGTCCGACCCCCACACCATCCGGTCCGGTCCGAACGCGTCGTACGCCATCTGAACCCACGGCGGCGTGTTGCTGTACGGGAACGGCGGATCGCTGATCTCGCCCATGCCGTGAATCTTGATCACCGTGTTGGGATAACGGGCCAACTCCAACGCCTGCCGGTAGGTCGATTCCGGCGGCATCTCCGGCGCCCCGATGGCGTGGATGCCCATGCCGCACAGGTGCTCCAGGATGAACGTCAGGTTGGGCAGTTCAGCCACCAGCGTGTCGAACTCCGGCGACGCGTAACCCTCCGCCGGACCGCCCACGCTCACCGACATGCCCAGCTTGGCGGCTGCCCGCCAGATCGCCAGCGGATCGTTCCCCGGCGACCGGTGAAAATTGCGGATCCTCAGCGTCTCCGCGCCGGCCGCCTGTAGGCTGTCCAGCGTGTCCGGCGCGGCGGGGTCGTCAACGTCCACGCGGCAGACCACCGAGAAGCGCCCCGGGAACCTCCGTATGCACTCCAGCACGTAGGAATTGTCCAGCGTCGCCGTCGATTGCACCAGCACCGTCTTGGAAACGCCGTTCAGCTCCATCTGCGCCAGCAGCATCTCCACCGGTTCATAGTGATCGCGTCCAATGTGAACGTGCGTGTCTACAATCATCATTGCCAAACCACCTCATTTCAATCGCTGAAACGAGCGGCAGGATACATGCCACGCCGATTTTTGTATAATGCGGCCTGACGACTTGCAACGATAAATCGGCCGGTGCCGGCCCGATTCCATCCGCTCCAGAGGAGGTAACGCCGCCATGATTTCGCAGGCAGATAACATCGCGCTGACCCAGGTCGGCCCCGGAACCCCCATGGGTGAGTTAATGCGCCGCTACTGGATGCCCGCCCTGCTCTCCTGGGAACTGGAAGAGCCCGATGGCGAGCCCGTTCGGGTCAAGCTGTTGGGCGAGCAGCTGGTTGCCTTCCGCGACACCGAGGGTCGCATCGGCCTGCTGGAGGAGCTGTGTCCCCACCGGTTGGCATCCCTGTGGCTCGGACGCAACGAGGAGTGCGGCCTGCGCTGCGTGTATCACGGCTGGAAGTTCGACGTGAACGGCCAATGCACCGACATGATGAACGAGCCCGCCGACAGCGACTTCCCCTCCAAGATGACCACCACCGCCTACCCGACCGTGGAGCTGGGCGGCGTCATCTGGGCATACATGGGCCCCAGGGAGCAGATGCCGCCAGCGCCCAGGTTCGAGTGGGCCGCCGTGCCGGAAACCCACCGCCACGTCACCAAGAACATGCAGGAGTGCAACTGGTTGCAGGCGCTGGAGGGCGGCATCGACTCCGCCCACGCCTCCATCCTGCACCGGACCCTCAGGCCCGATACTCCCCATGCCGGCCTGCGCATCGACTCACCCCACGTGCAGGCCAAACCGCCGGAACTGGAGGTGGACATCACCGACTACGGCTATCGCTACGCCGGCATCCGCTCCCTGGGCGACGAGGGCAATCACGTGCGCGCCTACCACTTCGTGATGCCATTCCACCAGTTGCGCGCCAGCCAGCGCGGGTATCGCGGCCGGCCCGGCCCCGTCGGTTTCCTCGCCTCCGGCCACATGTGGGTCCCCATGGACGACAACAACGTCATGGTGTGGAATTGGGACCTGTCCTACGACGATCCCATCGAGGCCGAGGAGCGCACTGAAATGGACCGCAGTTACGGGCGCGGCCCCGAGCACATGCTCGACAGCTTCCGCACCAGGGTCAACCGCGACAACAACTGGATGATCGACCGCGCCGTGCAGAGGACCGAGACCTTCAGCGGCATCGACGGCGTGAACGCCCAGGACGTGGCCGTGCAGGAAAGCATGGGGCACATCGTCGACCGCACCCGCGAGAACCTCAGCCGCACCGACATGGCCATCATCTACGCCCGCCGCCAGTTGTTGCAGGCCACACGCACCGTGTCCGAAGGTGGCACACCGCCCGGTGCCGGCGACAATTACTACATGTTGCGGCCGGCTCAGGCCATCCTCCCCGTCGGCGTCGACTGGCGCGACGCCCTCTGGGACGACCTCTACCCCGACGGCTCCCAGCACCGAAACGGCAAATAGTCGGCCAAAGCACTCTTAAACTAACGTAGGGGCGAATGATTATTCGCCCCTACACCGTTTTCGGCCTCATTACACCTTCAACCGTCCAGGCCAAGGTCGCGTTTTACCTCGTCGGATGAAAATACACGCTCTTGGCCGGAGCGGATACGTTCAAGGACTTGGGCAGCGAGATAATAGTCCTCGACGTCGTCCAGCCCACGCTCGATTATTTCTTGAAGGATGGACGACTTGGAGAGGCCGGTTTCCGAAACCAGAAACTCGAGGCGTTCCTCTGTTTCAACCGACAGTTGGACGGACGTTGACATGTCACTTTGCGCTCTGTTTCGTTGATCAAAGTCAGTGTAACACGCGGCGGCAAAACACGAGGGGCGGGTTTTCAACCCGCCCCTACGATCGGTCAAATCAACCGGTTGGTTACCCTTCCTTCAGCGCCGGAATCACCTTCGTCCCCAGCAACTCCACCGAGCGCATCACGTCCTCGTGGGGCATGTGGCCCTCGTTGCCGTAGATCAGGATGTAGCCGGGCTCCAGGTCTCGGCGGATGTGGCGCAGCTTCTCGGTGACCGTCTCCGGGCTGCCCACGATGATGTTATAGGCGTCCTGCAGGTCCTCGTAGGACATCCGGCGACCCATAGTCCCCGTCCCGATCAGCGGCCGCGACATCTTGATGCGCAGCGCCTCGCGGGACTGGTAGCCCGGCGGGTCGTTGAACTCCATCGGCCCGCGGTTCCGGTGGTTCTCGGTCCACAGGAACGTGCGCCCAATCTCCTGCGCCCGCTCGTCGGTGTCGGCCACCAGGCAGCGGATCAGGTATCCGAAGTGCTCGGGCCCGGCCTCGTAGCCTTCCTCGGCGGCGGTCTCGTGGTAGATGCCCTTCAACTGCTTGGTCAGGTCCAGCAACGAGCCCAGGTTCATGTACGGGTACCGGTGCTTGGCCGCCCAGATCACGGACTCAGGACTGCCGGTGCCGGGGAACCACACCGGTGGGTGAGGCTTCTGGATCGGCACCACCCACGGGTTCACCATGCGGTGAGGCCAGTACTCGCCCTCCCAGCGGAAGGGGCCGGGTTCGGTCCAGCACTTGACGATCAGGTCGTGTGCCTCCTCAAACCGCGGCCGGTTCTCGGTCGGCGGGTAGCCCGCGTGCAGCGTCTCTACGGCGGTGCCGCGCACGAATCCGGAGATGATCCGGCCGCCGCTGATGCAGTCCAGCATCGCAATCTCCTCGGCCATCTTCACCGGATCGTTGACCGCGATCACGTTGCCCAGCATCGCGATCTTGGCGTTCTTGGTGCGCTGCGTGATCACGGCGGCATCCACGTTCACCGACGGTTTCATGCACCAGTAGGAGCTGTGGTGCTCATTGGACATGATGCCGTCGAAGCCCACCTGGTCGGCCAACTCGTACTGGTCGTGATAGTTGGAATACAGCACGTGCGCCTTTTCCGGATCGAAGTACGTGTTGGGAAAGTGCATTCGGCCCGATTCGTAGGGCGCCAGGTCATCTTCGGTCACGTGGCCGTAGGGCTGTTCCGAGAACCAGAATACTTCAAGCTCGTGCGCCATGATGTTTGCTCCTTCTTGGTTGGGCGGTTCGACGGTTCGGTGACCGGATTAGAGGCTGTTCAGGAATCCGCTGACCGCGGCAACAAACTCTCCGCGCTTTTCCACGGCCGGCGAGTGTCCGCAGTTGTCTATGATTCGCAACTGGCTCCCCTGGATCGCCTGCTGGAAGAGGTGTCCGCACTCCACCGGAATGATGGCGTCCTCGTTCCCCCATACAATCAACGTGGGCGTGTCCACACGGGACAGCGTGTACGGAAGGCTCGGGTTGTGCAGGTAAGGTTTCCAGCACAGTTGCGAAGCCGTGATGGCGTTGGAGTGCACCACCAACTGCTCTTCGGGACTCAGTTCGCGCGTGTAGTTCTCGTAGTTCGGCACCTGGCTCGGATCATAAAATCTCTGCTTCAGCCTGGTGTCGGCGGAGACCATGAAAATCTCCGCTATCTCGCCTTCCCGCGGCTTGATGCCGGCCGCATCCACCAATATCAGGGCGTCGATATTGTGGTCGTCCATCGCGGCCATCTCTGCCGACACCCAACCGCCCATCGACGACCCCATCAAAACGATGTCCTGCAAGCCCAGCGCATCGATGAACATGTGATTGAAGTGGGCCACGTCGCTGATGGTCTTGACCCAGGCCGGCGCCTCTGTGCCGTTGAAGCCGGGCTGGCTGGGCACAAATACGGTGTACTCGGCCGAAAGGTCCTCGTGGTAAGGCTGCCAGCCGTTGGACCCGCCGGCCCCGTGGAAGAAGACCAGCGGCGGACCATTGCCGCCCGAATACATTTCGACGGCTGTACCGTTCACATTTACGGTAGTGCGGGAACCGTTCTGAACTGTTGTCATACTCTCGTTCCTGTGCGGGGTTGGGATGGCGATATTCTGTTACAGGGGTAACGTGATGTCAAGGCAAAGGTGCGCGCGGCACGCCCGCCCTCACGCGTACCTACTTGCAATTGCGTGGTAAAAGGACGAAAAAGCCGATTTCCCGCTCATTTCCTCTCATTTCCGTTCTTTCAAGTAGGGCATCGGGCGGGTGGTGGGGCTGAATGGGGGCCGATGGCAGCGTTTTGGCGGCGATTTCAGTGGTATTGGCGGGCAGGTTGGGCGGTTTTGGGGCGGGAGGTTCGCGATGTTGGGACGTGGGCATTGGGTCGGCTGTTGCGGGTCCGGGCGGCGGGTTGGAATTGGGGCGCTGGGTAATATGGTACGGATGGTGGAAGGGTTAGAGCAAGGGGGAAGTGTCAGCGGGGCCGGGGGTGTCTGAGCTGGGGTTTTTGGGGATTATGGGGGGCGATGGCAGGTCCTTTTGCCACCAAAGGCAGGTGAATCACAGAAAGTTGGGAGCTTTAGCACAGACAGGAACGACTGTGTCACCTGAATTGGAGCGCGGGGACGCTGGCGGCCCCGTAACAGTTCAGACTTGAGGGGAAGCGAGGAATTGTCGGCAGGTGGTGAGGGTGTTGAAGCCCTGTGCCCGCCAGGTGCCGAAGATCGACGCCAGGGT
>JAJDXU010000192.1 GCA_022823105.1 Dehalococcoidia bacterium | reverse complement strand
CCCCTGGCTGTCGGATCGGCGCCGTTTTCCATCAGCAGCTTGAAGACTCGGGGACCCGCGCCGAAAGCCGCAGCAGCGTGCAACAGCGTATCGCCTTCGTCCCTAATCACAGTGGCATCCGCCCCATGTTCCAGAAGGAGTCTGATGACCTCGGGGTTGGCCCCGGCCCACATCGCATAGTGGAGTATCCCCAACAAGCCGTTGTCACTCTCCATCTTCACAGCGGCGCCGTGGTCCAACAGCAGGCTAACGACCATCGGGTCGGCATTATAGGATTCCGTCTGGATCAGCGTTCCAAGGTAAATGAAGATCACGGATTGCCCGTGGTCATCTACAGCCGCGGCGTCTGCGCCATGTTCCAGCAGTAACTCGATAATTTCGAGAGTATCCCCCGGGAAATCGGTGCCGTCTTCAGGAAACGAGCTTGCGGTTTCGGGGTTGGAAGCGTAGGCGGCGAGTGCCACCGCTTCATGCAGGAGGGGGCTGCCGTAAGCATCCTCGGCGTTGGCGTCCGCGCCATGCTCCAGCAACAACCCGATCACCCCGGGGCTGTTGCCGCTTGCCAGCGCATAGGCCAGAACTGGTCGCCCGTCATTATCCTTCGCCGACGCGTCGGCACCAAGGGACAGGAATGTCCTGATGATTCCTGGGTCGGCCTTATAGAGCGTCGCCCAGTGCAAGGGAGTGAGGCCATGGCTGCTCCCGGCCGCCGATGGGTCGGTTCCTACATCCAGCTCAGCCTGTATTAAGTCAACGGTGACACCTCCGGCCCAGAAGTCCTCGGAGCAAAGCGCACCACAATTGCCGGAGAGGGTTCCTGTTGTTGGTTCCGGGGTAGGCGGTGACGGTGCTCCGGTGGGTGTGGGTTGCAGCGGGGTTGCACTCGGCAGAATTGTGGATGTCCGCGCCACGGTCCTTGGGACGTTCGCAGCCGGCGTTTCAACCTTTGCAGCCGGTCCTAACGTGGGCGTTGCTGTTGGCCCGGCCCGTGTGTCGCAGGCCGCAAGCAATGCAAGCATCGCCGCTGCGATGGCCAGCATAGACATACGCAAGAATGGGATTGTTACGGTCATTCGACGTAAAGCGCATTTGCCGGCCGTCGCTTGCTGCCATGAACCGACGGCTCGGCGCACCACTTGGCCGACAGTCGGCGCACGGAACGATATACGTCATCATCAAAACCCAGCAGGTCGCAGACCACCCGTCGGTCCAGCAGAGCACGGTTTGGGTCGGCGTCAGCCAAGTAAGCCGATTGTAACTCGAGCTCGCGGAAATCATCGAAGATAGCCTGTGCCGTCGCAATCTGCGCATCAGTGAGAGTTCTGAAGTCGAGGACGGGAAGGTTTTCGGCGGATCGGATTGTCATGCGCGCTTTGCTGGATTGCTGTCGGCTCGAGTGCCACCAATATGACAATAGGCCCAGGGTAGAATTCCCGAAGACCGCAAAGGCGTAGTCAAAACCAGTGTATTCGAAAATCACGTTAGGCCAGACGACGCCGCCAATGGAATCCCGCTCGGTGAACGCTATTGCAAGGGGCTGTGCGCCAAAAGTATATTCAAGATTCAGATGTGATCGGCTGGCGGTGGCCCAGACCATCGCTGCTTTCTCCTCCATGCCTTGTCGCACGCGCAGTTGCGAATCCGGTTCACAGACGATCCTAGTTTCCTGCTTGGCGTTGTGGTTCCATAGGGCAGGGTAGGTCGCCGTAGAACTGGGCGCAACCTTGTCGAAAGGACCCCGAGGTGTAGGCCCGGTAATGTCACGGTGTACCAAGCCGAGCTTGCCTACTTCACCCAACGGCGCAACGGGTAGCGGCCGCGGGTTTGGTCGGCCAGGCAACCACAACTTGGACTGTGTCAAGGCATGAGCGGTTTGTGCCAAGGACCCATCCAGCAGGCGTACCCCGCTCCAATGGCCACTATCATCAACTGGCCCGGCGAGCAACTCTCCTACCAATTCGTCGCCTATAGAAAGCGGAGAGCCACCGTAGGGTCCATCGTCAATGTTTCGAATTTCGTGGGTCGCGGTGATGTTGCCAGCAAGGGCGGCAGAGTGGATAAAACTCTTTGGGCGCCGGCTCAAAGAAGCAAACCGTACCGGAACCGATTTCTGCCCCGCATCGGAGTTCTTGCGAGCCACCACCAGGCATTCAGCCATGCCGGTATCGGATGAAAAGGACATCTCATTGCCGTTCGCTGCGATGCTGATGACTTCCAAACCGGAGTATTCCCGGGCCAGTAGATGGCGGAAGTCCTGCCACGATAAACCGGCAGCGGCGGACAGGGGCAGCACCAGGGCCAAAACGCCACCAGGTTTGAGCTTACGGTGGGCCAGTGCCGCAAATGCCGAAGCGATGCCCGCGTTGCCGTGGTAACAGGTGTCCTTGCCCAGCTGATTAATGCGTTCGCCCATGGCGGTTTGGTCTGCATCAGTGGCATCAAAGGCGGCGAATGCCGGGTTGGTAACGTCCGCGTGGGCGCCCTCGTGGTTGGTGGCGCGGGTAAACGGGGGGTTCATGATCACCAGGTCAAACCCGTCATCGGGTATATCGACGTTGACTTGAGCGGCGGTCTCCTCGCCGACGCTACCGGTGCGCAGTGCCGGGTCGTTGGTGTTGAACAGCGTCATCACCTCCGAAGGCCGGAGCAGTTCCAAGGAGCCGATTTTGACGCTTCCGTCGCTCTGGCGGCCGTAGGCCATAGTGTAGAGTCGGGATTGATCGAACCCAACGCTGGGTTGCATGCCCGACAGAGTGGAGCCAGTAATGTGGATGGCCGAGGGCATCACATCGCAGCCATAGAGAACATCTTCCATCATGGCCTGGTGCAGTTTGACAGGATCGCCCCCGGCGTTGGCGTGGCGAGCCGCGACCTGTTGGTACACTGCCGACAGAAGCGCTCCGGTGCCGCAGGCGAAATCACCAATACGCAATATGCCAATAAGGGATGCGTCGCCCCAGTCCACCCCTTCCAATTTGTTCATGGCAATCCGAGCCAACAACGCCGCCGATGCCGGGCGGGTGTAAAAGGTGGCCAGGTACTTGCGGTCCGAGATGAGACGCTGGAAAATCTGGCCGGTCAGGTCGTGGGCATGGTCTACGCCGGCGGCGTCGAAGTTCTGGGCCGTCTCCCGTAGTTCCGTCAGGATACGCGCGGCGTAGGCGTCGGGCAGTTGGGTCAGAATGTCGCGCGCTATGGCAAATATGGCCCAGTAGTTGATGCCGAGAATTTTGTTCCAAGCGTCCAGGGTGGCGCTCTGGGGATTGGGAACATCCGACCCGCACACCAACCGCAACGGCCTTATGCTGTCGTGCATACCGGCAATGCGCTGGTGAAACACAAGGGCATTGGCCAGAATGGCCCCGGCCATGCGCCGCGTCTGTGGGACGTCGGCCATGCCCAAGAGCCTAGCGATTGCCGGTGTGATGTTAGGGCGGGTCTTCACCATCTCTCCCAGAATGTCGGCGGCTCGTTCGATGCCTAACTGGAGAGCGTCGGCGGCGGCCTCCACGGCCTTCCGGGGTACGGACACCAGGCGGATAAGGTCGGCTAGGTCAGACACCGACCCACGTAGCCAGCCCGATTCGGGAAAGCGGCTGCTGTCCTCGTACAACACGACATAAGAAAGACCAGCATCGGCCAACGTCGCGCGCAGGTTGGCAGCAAACCTAACCGTGTCCGGGTACCGCAGGGCGATGGCCGCCTCAATGGGATGGGTTTCTCCAACCACAGAGAGGCCAAGGCGTCCAGCGGCATCGCCTTCGGCGGTTCCCAACGCCTCATATTCCGCCTCCACCACGACCGGAGCTCGTCCCGGAGCGGTAATCAGGTTGTCCAACTGAAGACCAGGCCGGCCCGCCACCAGTTGGGTGTTTTCCGAACGTACCTGGCAGCCGAATAGCATATAGCGGAGCAAGTCGCCAAGCTGGTTGTTGACGCTGGGTTCGCTGTGTCTGGGTGTTTGAGAGGTCATGGTGATTTCTTGTGCGTGTTCTGATTAACAGCCTCGGAATTTGCAATCCGGCCGATTGAGTCAGCGCGCTTACGCTTCCAACGTCGGCCCTTCGACAGTTGTGCCCAAAGCGCTGACCACCTCCAAGATTCGGGCCAAGTTGGCAGTGGCGTAGTCGGTGGCCTCGTACCGCTGGATCTGTTGCTCCTTCACCCCTACCCTTTCGGCCAAGTCCCTCTGGCTCAATCCCGTGGCGATCCGAGCCTTGATGAGCACCGATGGCACCTCGGCCACTGCCTTCAGCGATTCCATCGGAAACTCTCCGGACTTGAGAGATTCATACTCCCGCAACTCATTCTCCAAATCCGACAGTTGACTCCTCAGCGCGTCCTCTT
>JAJDXU010000064.1 GCA_022823105.1 Dehalococcoidia bacterium | reverse complement strand
CGCTCATGGTGAGCCTGTCGAACCATGCCTCTCCGCATCCCCCGCCGCCTTTTTGCCGGAAATCCATGACACGTCAGCAGGGCCCCAAACCAACACCCCCTGCTATCCTGATACGGCAAAAATTCAACGGAGGCTCCCCATGCCTGAAATCACCGAATATCCGCCCGGCTCGCCGTCGTGGGCCGACCACCTCGCCCACGATGGGCAGGTCGCCAAGGACTTCTACACCGGCCTTTTCGGCTGGACCTACGACGATCACCCCGCCGGCGAGGGCATGGTTTACACCATGTTCTCCCATAACGGCGTGCCCGTCTGCGCCACCGCCGAAGCCGGCCCCATGCAGCAGAACCTCCCCGCCCACTGGAGCGTTTACGTAACCGTCGACGACCTCGAGGCCGCCGTCGAGCGCGCCAGGGCCGCCGGCGGAACCGTCATATTCGACCCCTGCGACGTCCTCGACGTCGGGCGCATGGCCATCATCCAGGACCAGCAGGGCGCGTTCCTGCGCCTCTGGTATCCGCTCAAGCACGCCGGCGCCGGCAAGCTCGGCGAACCCGGCGCTCTCACCTGGTTCGAACTCGCCACCACCGACGTCGATTCCGCCACGGCCTTCTACACTGCCGTCCTCGGCGCCGAAATCGCCCCCGACCCCGACACCCCCTTCGAGTACACGTTGGTCAAGGTCGCCGGCAACCCCGCCGCCGGCATCGTCAGAATCGGCGAGGACTGGGGCCCCGTCCCGCCCAACTGGGGCGTCTACATCGGCGTTGACGACGTTGACGCCACCGTCGCCCGGGCCCAGGAACTCGGCGGCAAAGTCTGCGTCGAACCCCGCGACATCCCCGACTTCGCTCGCTTCGCTGTCCTCTTCGACCCCGAAGGCGCAGTATTCTCCGTCCTCCACCTTAACCAGTGGAGCTCGTAGCAACTACCCACTACCGTCCCAATCGTAGGGGCGGGTCTGAGACCCGCCCTTACGGATCTCAGACCCGCCCTTACGGGTCTCTGGCTGATTCAGTGCGAAGCTCTCCGAGCCACGCCACAATCATCGTTCCCGCGGAATGGTGAACCCAGAAAACCCCGGCAACGCCGAAATCGCCGGCTGTGCCGAGATGGCACACGTTCTGGCGCCAGCCGGTCATACCGGCGAAAGCCGGTATCCAGGAACTCCTTGCCCAACCTAATCCTACCGGTGCGCGGGCCGTCTCAATATCAAATTCCGAGGCCAGCTTCCAAAAAAACATCCACCGCGAACCGCTCGACCCTTACGATTGCAACGACCCCGGCGGGTACTTCTCCAACCACCAACGGGCAATCTCATCCCGCCGCGCAAACCAGACCCCCGGATGGCTCTTGGCGTATCGCAGGAACCGGTCCAGCGCCCGCGACCGCGCCGGCCGCCCCGCGATCCGGCAGTGCAGCCCCACCGACATCATCTTGGGATGCGTCCTGCCTTCCTCGTACAGAACGTCGAACGTGTCCTTCAGGTACTCGTAAAAATCGCCCACGCTGTTCAGCCCGCCCCGCCAGAACCGCGCGTCGTTCGTCTCGAAACTGTACGGCAGCACCGGCCACGGCTTCCCGCCCACCTCGGTGTAGTACGGCAGGTCGTCGTTGAAAACCCCGCTGTCGTATATGAACCCGCCCTCGGCAACCACCAGTTCCCGCGTGTTGACGCTCGGCCCATACCTCGTGAACCATCCCAACGGCCGCACCCCGGTCGTCTCCGTCAGCGACTCCACCGTCTTGCGGATCGCCTCCTCCTCTTCCTCCCTAGTCTTGCTGTGATACTCCTCCCAGCGGTAGCCGTGCCCGCATACCTCATGTCCTCGATCCACCACGGCCCGCGCCACCTCCAGGTTGCGCTCGAACGCCACCGCGCAGCAGAAGAACGTGCTCTTCACGTCGTACTTGTCCAGCAGATTCAGAATCCGCCAGACGCCCACCCTGCTCCCATACTCGAAAAACGACTCGTTGAACAGGTCCCGCTGCCCCGGCGGAATCGGCGACGGCACCTCGTTGTTCGACTCGTGCGCCGCATCGCCATCCAGCAGCGACGACTCGCTCCCCTCCTCATAGTTCACCACCACCGACACGGCAATCCGCGCGCCCCCCGGCCACTCAATAACCGGCGGCTCCGCCCCATACCCAACAAAATCCCGTTCTGGTTTAGGCATCAGAGGAGTCCTTTTGGTAGGTAGGGCCGTTGGGATCTATTATTTCCCCAATGCTTTCGATGTTTTCAACCAGCCGGTTTAGAATATCTTCATATTCGACACCAATGGGCAGATGGATAGGAATTAGCAAACCGCCGTTTACTCCAGGCTCTGCTCCTTTTCCCACAAACCCTGAAGCCTCCAAGACGCGATGAATTTCTCGCCTTCGTTTCTCACATTCTTCAGGGTCATCGGACAATGCAAAGTTATATAGCTCCAGCCACAGCGGGGTTTCTCTCCGGTTTGCCCAGTAGCTTATATTTATGTCGAGCCGGGAGTACACCCCCGCAAGTCGAAGATACCGGCCATAGCCTGTCGCCAACGAAGTGGCCTGCAGACCGCGCAGGTTAACCCAACCCGCCGATACTGCGTGGTTAGTGGCTTCGTCGATTAAGCGGTTTAACCCCAGTAACCGGCGTGGAAAATCGGGGCCGAATTCTTCTGCCCGCATGGGTAAGAATCTCTCCGAATCCATGCGTTCAGCAAGACTTTGTAACTGAGCGATATCAGCTTGTGCGTGAGTTTCGCCGGCCAGTTTGACTGCGGCTAACAGATCCTCCAACAGCATCCGCCAACTGGTCATTGAGAGCTGACAATTCGTATCTTTGATCCACACACGTCGGAAGTTGCCCGTCGTCGCGGCCGACTCGCACTGTGAGTCAAGACAAAATTTTTCGCCCGCTAAATCCCGAGCTTTGGGCCATAGGCTTTCAATCCGGTTTTCTGGAACAACGAAGAGAAGAGCGGAAGGGCCATCATCTGGCAAACTGTCCAAATAACCGTTAGGCTGGTTTTCGGTGAGTCCTGCCCCGAATTTCGCCTCAATGAGCAATCGTTTCTCGTCCTGATCATCGAATCCGACTACATCGGGCCTCTCTCCCTGCTTGCCTGTACTTTGCGTTTCCACTCGACGTATCGTGATGTCTTCGTCGGCGTCACTCGCCTGAAGTAGTTTCTCTACAACAGACATGGCTACTTTGGAACTGGACAGGATATGGGCAAGTGCCTCGGTCGCGATGTCTTCTGTCGCCGTGCCCAATTTGGGGGCTATCGAAGCTAGGAGCAAGTGGTTGGTTTCCATTTTCTAAGTCTCCTCTGGTGAGAGGCGCATCCATGCCGAAAAAATCTCACCCCGCCATCCGCACCGCCTTCGTAACCGGCCGGTTGTACGGCCGCGCCGGACAAAACGCAGACCTCGACCTGGCCGGATCCCCGGCCACCGCGATCATGATGTTGTCCGGATCCCGCACGATGGGCAGCATCGGCTCCGGTTCGGTGGGGTCCTCGGCGTCCAGCCACTTGGGCCAGAAATACGGCTCCCCCGCCTCCACGTTGCGCCCGTAGCGCAGTTCCTTGTACCGCCGCACCCGCTCGACCGGAACCCGCGCCTTCTCGTACAGGTAAAGCTGCACGTCCCGCTTGGTCCAGCCCTCCTCATGCAACCCGTGGGCGATCAGCGGACTGATCACCACCAGCGTATGCCCACCGTGGATCATGTTGGGATTCAGGTTCCGCAGCGAATCCGCCAGCACCCACAGCGCGAACTCCATGCTCCCCGAGCCCGCCGGATTATTGCCCCGGGGCCCGTCCGCCGCGAACACCGTCACGCAACTCTCCTCCGGATCGAACCCGAAATCGGTATGCAATGGAGCCCACGGCGTGTCCGCGTCCGCTCCCATGCAGTACGAGTATTTGGACGGCGAACCCATCGTCGATTTGTCCCCGGTGTCGGGCCGGCCGTCCCCCAGGTTGATCATCATCAACCGCAGCGCCCGCCCGATGGTCGCGTTTGCCCTGCTGCCGTGCCCGAACAGCCCGACGCCGTGGTTGATCCCAACCTGCTCCACCACGGGCCCGCTCACGATGACCAACGGCGCCGCCGGATCACTGGTCGCCTGCAGACCCCGAATGTCCAGCACCGGGTCCAGGGCCGCCTCCGCGGCCGCCAGCACCACCGGCATGTATTCAGGAAGGCATCCCGCCATCACGGCGTTGGTCGCCGCCGCCTCCACCGTAACCACCCCCATCCGGGGCGGCATCAGGCCCAGCACTTCCGAGCCGTCCCGCCCGGACGCCGCCACGAAGTCGGCCACCGCGCTTTCCGTGGGCGGAACCACCGGCAACCCGTCGGTCCACCCGTTCTCGAAATAGGTCTCGATGGTGTCCAGCGCGCCCTGGACCGTGTCCAGCCCGGTCAGCCGGCTGGCCCGTCCCTGATCCTGCATGTTCGGCTCCGGCCAGGTTCAGGTCTGGTCCGACGTTATCGCAGCCACCACTTCCGCCGCCACTACCCTGGCCCTCTCCGCCGCATCGGTGGCGTTCCCCAGCGGGTGCGGAATCGTCACCAGCGGCAACTCGTCCAGGTGATTCGCCCGTGCTATCGACGTGGCCAGCCGCACAAAGTTCGTCGTCGCCACCACCGCCGCCGGCTTGCCCTGGTCCTCAAAGTTCACTGCGTCGAGCATACTGCCCGAGGTGCAGGACCCTCAAAGCGCCACGCCCGAGATCAGGAAGTCAACCTCCGCTCCCATCTGGTCAATGATGCCCTGCTCAGCCGGCCGCGTCGAGGTGAACTTGGTGCGCAGCACCACCTTACTGACCCCGTACTCGCTCTCCAGCGTCTCCGCCAGGCTGTTGAAGAAATAGCTGGACGTGTCGTTGCCGTTGTCCAGCAAGCCCGCCACCTTGCCCGCCACCGTATCCAGCCGTCCGTTCAACCGCCTCTCCACCTGGTGCACCAGTCCCGTCGGGTCCAGGTAGGTTACTCTCCCCACCGCGGGGGCCGTTGCCACGCGCGTTTGCATCTCGACACCTCGTCCGTATTTCCGGAATCATATCACGTCCCCGGAACCTGGGGCCTTTCGATTATTTCCATGCGCTGGCGTAGTAGTCCGCTCGCAGTAGTCCGCTCGCAGTAGTCTGCTCGCAGTAGTCTGCTCATGGTGCGCAAAGCCCAGTTCAGGTGGGAGCCTGTCGAACCACGAGCGGACGATATTTTAGGGACATGCTGGACGGCGCACATCTCCTTGATTCTGCGAGGTAGCGTTGCGTTTTAGGTGGGTTGGTTGATCAGGCCGCGCATTTGGAGCAGCGCCAACAGGTTGTGGGGCGACCATACCGCGCCCGTCTTTTCCCGACGCCGGTACTCTCGGTTCTGCCGTTCCAATCGTCCGCCTGTGGCGGATGGTCTTGTACTCTCCTTCTCCCGCTTCCGGATGCCGCAGCCCTTGCATCATGGCTTCTCACACCGGTACCGGGCCCGACCCTCGGTCAACGCCGTAATGCGCCGCGCCCAGCCCATGGCAGTAGCTGAGTTTTCCGATCCCACAGGTGAA
Source organism: Dehalococcoidia bacterium (assembly GCA_022823105.1). Lineage (GTDB taxonomy): Bacteria > Chloroflexota > Dehalococcoidia > Lucifugimonadales > UBA3495 > Bin87. Next base: position 1,190 of record JAJDXU010000064.1, on the reverse strand, counting down.
CCGGCGCCGTCGCCCCCTGCTGCCAGGCCAAGTCAATCACTGCTCCCCACCCGGCGAACGACCCCAATGCCACACCATTTTCATCCCGCACCACCTTCATTGCCACAGGACCCGCCTCCACAGGTCCCGCCCGGATGCGCGTCCACAGACCATCCATTTCCAGCACCCGGCCCGCCAACTGCGGCAACGGCGTCCGCCTCAGCCACCGACATCCGCCGGGGCGGACTCCTCGCCGCCCCCACCCACCCCCTGGCCGCCGCGTAACTCAACCCCAGCGCCGCCAGTTTCATGCCTGACTCCGTGGTTTTTTGAGTACCGACGATAACGCTCCTCATCCCCCGCCGGGTCCATCCCGCTGCTCATGCGCCGGCGCTCCCCGCACCGGAACACCGGTATCTCCAACTCTACCTCCCCGTAGCCGGTCACTATGGACCAGCGGTAGCAGCGATGACGGCGCATCCCCAACCCGCACTCGGAACTATCGGCCCGGTAGTCGTCCAACACCTCCTGTAATGACCTTGTCCTGCAATCAAACCACCTAAACCGGAACGCTACCCCGAATCGTACAGTGTTTTGACCGGGTTGGCGGGGCGGTGCTAGAATCGTGATGTTACAAATTACATTTGGTGATAAATGCGCTGGGCGGGGGCGGCGTGTCGACCGGACGATGACCGGTTGACGGGGATACGGGGACTGAAGCGCGAGGAGGTGTCGGATGTCCGGACATTCCAAGTGGTCAACAATCAAACGAGCGAAGGGAGCGGCGGACGCCAAGAGGGGCGCGTTGTTCACGAAGCTGGCGCGGAACATCTCGCTGGCGGCCAAGGAGGGCGGCAGCGGCGATCCGGACATGAATTTCCGGCTGCGGATTGCGATTGACCAGGCGAGATCCAACAACATGCCGCAGGACAGCATCATGCGGGCCGTGCGCCGGGGTACCGGCGAGGGCGGTGAAGGCATGGTGGACCTGTCGGAGGTGACGTACGAGGGGTACGGGCCCAGCGGCGGTGCGATCCTGGTGCAGGCGCTGACGGACAACCGCAACCGTACGGCGTCGGAGATCCGGTCGGCTTTCAACAAGGGCGGCGGGAACCTGGGCGACGCGGGATGCGTGGCGTGGAACTTCGACACGCGGGGCGTCATCACGATGGAGATCGAGGACGAGGGGACGGCCGAAGAGCTGAGCCTGG
>JAJDXU010000152.1 GCA_022823105.1 Dehalococcoidia bacterium | reverse complement strand
CGTCATTCCTGCGAAAGCAGGAATCCAGCACTTCAAAAAACAACGCCCACGACGAGCGGTACGACTCCGCATTTACCGGCTCGGGCTGGCACGACGGTCTCGGTTCTCACTGGCCTGAGCGCCATGGAAACGACCCAAAGGCCGTTCGATATTGCTCGGCGGCTCGGCAGCCCTCTTATCCTGAGCCTGTCGAAGGACGAGCGGACGGTCATTAGGAAAACGTTCTAACGTAGTTCGTTGCCTCCAATTGGGATAATCGAACCCCCGGAACGACCTCATCATGCCATCGACCGAGGCGCGACAACCCGCTCCCGGTGTCCGGCGCAAACCGCCCCCAATCAGGGGTTCCGCCCCGGCTGCCTTGCCCTCAGTCCGAACCATATCGCCCCCAGCGCGGCCGTCAGCGCCCCCATCCTGAATACGTCCCGGTACGCCAGCAGGAACGCCTCGGCCTCGGGCAGGCTCGTCTCGTAGTGATCGTTCAGCGCCGCGAAGATCGCCCCCACGATCGCAACGCACAGCACCGTCCCCGACGCCTGCGCCAGCGACATCGCCCCCGACGCCGTCCCGAACCGCTCCGACGGCACGCTGCCCAGCATCAGGGCGTACGCCGCCGACTGGAACCAGCCCACCCCCAGGCCCACGATGGCGATCGCACCCGCCGGATGCCAGATCGCCGACCCGTCGTCCAGCGCCGACATCACCAGCAACCCCGTTGCCGTGAAACCCAGACCCACCGCTCCAACGGGCCTCACTCCCCAACGGTCGCACAGCCAGCCTCCCACCGGCGACGACAATATGTTGCACGTCGACATGATCGCAAACAGTATCCCCAGCGCCACCGGACTGCGATCCAGCGAATCCGTGATGTAGAACGGGAATATGAACCAGATCACGAACTGCGAGAAATGACCCAGGAACATCGCCCCCGTGGCAGTCTGGAATCCGCTCAACCGCGCCAGCGCGCCCGGCAGCACCGGCGATCCCGCCCTGCGCTCCACCCACACTAAAGTCGCCAAAACAACCGGCGCGGCCGCCAGCAGCGCCAACACCACAACCGATGTCCACCCGATCGCCTGTCCCAGCCTCAGCCCGATCATCAGGCACCACAGCAGCGACAGCACCAGCAGCGCCCCCGCCACGTCGAAACGCTGCCCGGAATGCGACCCCGAACCGCCGTTGACCGACCGCGGCACCGCCAGCAGCCCGATTCCCAAGGCCATCACGGTCAGCGGAATTCGCCCCCAGAACACCGACGGCCAGTCGAACAGTTGCACCAGCGGTCCCGCCGCCAGCGTGGACATCACCATGCCCGACGCCAGGCTCGCCGACGTGAACCCCATCGACAGTCCTCGACGGTGCTCCGGGAACACGCTCGCCGCTATGGCCGGCGCCGTGCTGTACAGGCATCCCGTCCCCAGCGCTTGCAGCACCCGAAAACCTACCAGCGGCTCCAGCGACGGCGACAGCGACATGCAGACCATCGAGACCAGATACATCACCGTCCCGAACAGGTACACGATGCGCAGCCCGAACCGGTCCGCGAAAGCCCCGGCGCCCAACGCCAACCCCGCCCGCGTCGCGATGAACACCACGATCACCCACTGCACCGCCGCCAGGTCCGTGCCGAACGCGTCCCGCATCGCCGGCAGCGCCACGTTCACCGAAAAGTCCAGCGATGCCAGCACCATCCCCAACGCCGACGCCGCAGCCAGCGCCACCGTCCGCCACGTAACGCGAACGCTGCTCACGGTCGTAGATTCAGGAGCCGCGGCCATGCCGCCAGATTGTACGCCAAAGGTCGCAACGGCGGCGCGAGGGATCCGGATCGCTGCTACTACCCGGTCGCAGCAGCCTTCCGGCGGATCAAACCGTCAAATCTATTCATCCACCGGCGGCATGAAATCGCTGACCGCCAACGCCACATCCGGAAAACCGCGGGGACTGATTGTATCGCCCACCCCATAAGTATGAACGCTGGCGTACTCCGACCCCGAAGGCTCCGCGTAGGCCGTCACCTCTCGCGCCCGCAGGTTGGCGACCCACACCTCAGGGATGCCGGCGGCGGCGTACCGCGCCAATTTCGCCCCCTGGTCATACGCCAGCGAACTGTCGGCAACCTCTATGACCAGGTACACATCCTGCGGGTAATATGGCCCGAACGTGCTCAAGGGGCGTTCCCGCACCAGGGCGATATCGGGTTGGGGGGCGCTGTCGTCGGTCAGGCGGATTGAACCCTGAACACGCACGATTGCTAGCCCAATCAGGGGCGGAACGAACAGCCGGGTCAGCCAATCGGTGCTCGCCTCATGTGGATCGCCTATCGGCGGCATAACGATTATCTCCCCGTCCATTAATTCAACACGGTCGTCCTCGTACAGGACGCCGGCCGCCTCCATCGCCAGGTACTCGTCCACAGTGAAAAGACGGCGGCCGGCCACCACATCGGCCTGCTCGCCGTCGGCGATGATGCCAGCGGCCGCCAGAGCAGCGCATTCCTCCGCGCTGAAAGGCCGCGCCGGCGGCATCGCGGTCGTCGTCAACGCTGTGGTCATCGGTAATACCTCTCGTACGTGACGCAGGAGTTGGCGGTACGCGAATTTTATCATGGCGGCCATGCTCGAAAGCGATATGCTAATATCTCCGCACATAACCCCTGTTATTTCCTCTCCCGGAGGTTCACCACCATGACGCAGAATACCGGCGCTTTCGAGGCCCTGCTCCAGGAAGACCGCACCTACCCGCCGCCCGCCGAATTCGCCGCCAACGCCAACATCGCCGACCCATCGGTGTACGATGAGGCCATGCGCGATCCGGAGGCGTTCTGGGCCCGCTTCGCCGGCGAACTCGACTGGTTCAAGCCCTGGGACACCGTGCTGGACTGGTCCGACGCCCCCTTCGCCAAGTGGTTCGTCGGCGGCAAGCTCAACGCCGCCTACAACTGCATCGACCGCCACCTCGACGGCCCGCGCAAAAACAAGGCCGCCATCATCTGGGAGGGCGAGCCCGGCGACTGGCAGGTCTACACCTACCGCGACCTCTACCGCGAGGTCTGCAAGTTCGCCAACGGCCTCAAGAGCCTGGGCGTCCGGAAGGGCGACCGCGTCACCCTCTACATGCCGATGGTGCCCGAACTCGCCATCGCCATGCTCGCCTGCGCCCGCATCGGCGCTCCCCACAGCATCGTCTTCGGAGGGTTCAGCGCCGAGTCCCTCCGCGACCGCATCGAGGACTCCCAGTCCAAGGTCATGATTACCGCCGACGGCGGCTGGCGGCGCGGCAGCATCATCCAGCTCAAGCAGAACGCCGACGCCTCCATCGAGGGCGATACCCCCGTCGAGAATGTCGTCGTCGTCAAGCGCACCGCCCACGACGTCCCCATGGTCGACGGCCGCGACGTCTGGTGGCACGACCTCGTCGCCGACCAGCCCCTCAACTGCGAGCCCGAGCAGATGGACAGCGAGGACATGCTGTTCATGCTCTACACATCCGGCACCACCGGCAAGCCCAAGGGCATCGTCCATACCACCGGCGGCTACATGACTGGCACTTACGCCACCAGCAAGTGGATCTTCGACCTCAAGGAGGACGACGTCTACTGGTGTACCGCCGACATCGGCTGGGTCACCGGCCATAGCTACATCATCTACGGCCCGCTGGCCAACGGCGCAACCACCGTAATGTACGAGGGCTCGCCCGATTACCCCGACCGCGACCGCTTCTGGGCCATCGTCGAAAAATACGCCTGCACCATCTGCTACACCGCGCCCACCGCCATCCGTACCTTCATGCGCTGGGGCGAGGAGTACCCCAACAAGCACGACATGTCGTCGCTGCGCCTGCTCGGCAGCGTCGGTGAGCCGATCAACCCCGAGGCGTGGGTATGGTACTGGCAGCACATCGGTGGCGGACGCTGCCCCGTGGTCGACACCTGGTGGCAGACCGAAACCGGCTCCATCATGATCTCCGCGCTGCCCGGTA
>JAJDXU010000127.1 GCA_022823105.1 Dehalococcoidia bacterium | reverse complement strand
GGGGAGTTCGCGGTAGCTGCGAAGGGCCGAGCGGTAGATATGGATGTGGAAGGGGCAGTTCATCGGCTTGAGGAAGTATTCCTGCTCGTCGATTTCCATTGGGGCGTACATGCTGTCGCGGTAGAAATCGAGGTGACCGCTGGTCTGCCAGAGGCGGGCGCGCCCGATGTGTGGCGAGTACACGATGTTGTAGCCGCGGCGGTAGTGGATATCGCGCCAGTAGTCCTCGATGAGGGAGCGCATCACACCGCCCCTGGGGTGCCATACGATGAGGCCGGGACCGATCTCATCGTGGACGGTGAACAGGTTGAGCTGGCGGCCCAAGGTGCGGTGATCGCGTCGTTCCGCCTCAGCGAGTCGCTCCAGGTGGGCTTCGAGTTCGTCTCGCGACTCGAAGGCGGTGCCGTAGATGCGCTGGAGCATGGGGCGGTTCTCGTCGCCGCGCCAGTAGGCTCCGGCGGTGTGCAGGAGTTTGACGGCGGTGATCTCGCCGGTGCTGGTGACGTGGGGTCCCTGGCACAGATCCGTGAACTCGCCGTGGCGGTAGATGCTCAGGGTGGTCTCATCGGGCAGGTCGTCGATGATCTCCTGCTTGAAAGGCTGGGTGGAGAACATGGACTGGGCGGATGCCCGGTCCAGCTCCTCGCGTACAAAGGGGGCGTCGGACTTGATGGTGTCGAGCATCAGCGCCTCGATGCGCTCCAGGTCCTCAGGCGTGAATGGCCGTTCGACCTCGAAATCGTAGTAGAAACCGTCGGCGGTGGGTGGGCCGATGGCGACCTTGGCCTCGGGGAAGAGCTGCAGGACGGCGTCGGCCATCACGTGGGCGGCGGAATGACGCATCCGGTGGCGCAATGATTCGATGGGGTCATCGACGGCGTGTTCGGGGGTTCCGTGGTCGAGCATTGAGAACTACCTGCCTGAGGGTGGTTTGGGTTCGGGATTGAGGTTCGAAATCATTATAGCCCATGAGTCAGACCGGGCGGTTTCGGCTCGGGGCGGAGAGGATTCGTTGGCGAGGGGGCGATGTATAATTGTTCCTGCACGATAACGGCGGCGTGAGCGCCGCGACACACAGGAGCGACGGGAAATGGATGAACTCAGCCAGCGACTTGCCGAAATGGCCGTCAAACTAGAAGCGGTCGTGGAGCGTCTTTGACCTTGCCGGCAGGGAGAAATCGATTTCCGAGCTGGAAACGGAGGCAGCGGTCGCCGGATTCTGGGACGACCCCGCGTCCGCCCAGCGGAAGATGCAGGAATTGGGCAAGTTGCAGCAATCGGTTGATCGGTGGCGGGGACTGCAATCGCAAGTTGGCGACCTGGTGGAGCTGACCGAGCTTGCCATTGAGAACGATGACGATAGCCTGGAAGATGAACTGACCGCCGAGGCGGATGATGTGTCCAGCCGGCTGGCCCGGGCCGAGATGGAGTTGACGCTGTCGGGGCCGTACGACGACCGGCCGGCGATTCTGACCATCCATTCGGGGGCGGGCGGCACGGACTCGCACGACTGGGTGGAGATGCTGACGGGGATGTACGCAGGGTGGGCAACCGCCGACGGGCGACCCGTGCAGGTGCTGGACACGGCGTACGGCGACGAAGCAGGGCTGCGCACCAGCACGATGGAGATAGGGGGGCAGCACGCGTTCGGCTATCTCAATGCGGAGGTGGGAGTGCACCGGCTGGTTCGGATGTCGCCCTTTGACCCGGCGCGTCGGCGACAGACATCGTTCGCCCGGGTGGAGGTGCTGCCGGCGGTGGTGGATGACGATTCGGAGGTGGAGATCAGGCCGGAGGATCTCAAGATGGACTTTTTCCGGTCCAGCGGGCCGGGTGGTCAGAACGTGCAGAAGGTGGCGTCGGCGGTGCGGCTGACGCACCTGCCGTCGGGGCTCGTAGTGTCCTGCCAGACGGAGCGGTCGCAGCACCAGAACCGGGATTACGCGATGAGGATCCTGCGGGCCAAGTTGCTGGCGTTGCGGGAGGCGGAACGTGAGCAGGAGATTTCGAACCTGAGGGGCGAGCGGGTGTCGGCCGAATGGGGCAACCAGATCCGGAGCTACGTGCTGCACCCGTACAAGTCAGTGAAGGACCACCGGACGGACTACCAATCGGGAAACACGGACGCGGTGTTGGCCGGCGGCATCGACGGGTTCATCGAGGCGTACCTGGTGAGCAAGCTGGGGGACGACGACTGACCTGCTCGTAGACACGAGACAAAAAAGTGCGGGGCAGGTTTCAAACCTGCCCCTACACGGTTATTGGCGGGTGCTGGCGCTTCAGCCGGCGAGGTCCGGGGGGCTGGGCCGGAGGGGCGAGATCAGGTGGCCCATGTGCTCGCGCTTGGTGCGCATGTAGCCGGCGTTGAGCTCGTTGGGGGCCACTGTGAGGCTGACGCGGTCGGTAATCTCGACGCCCAATCCGCTGATGCCGGCCATCTTGTGAGGGTTGTTGGTAACCAGGCGGGCGCGGGAGATGTTCAAGTCCCGCATGATCTGGACGGCCAGATCGTACTTGCGCTCGTCGGGCTGGAAACCCAGTGCGACGTTGGCCTCGATGGTGTCCATGCCGTCGTCCTGTAGCGCGTAGGCGCGGATCTTGTTGTGCAAACCGATGCCGCGGCCCTCCTGACGGAGATAGATGAGGGCTCCGGAGCCGTTTTCAAACATCATCCGGATGGCCATGTCCAGCTGCTCGCCGCAATCGCATTTCAGGCTGCCGAAGGCGTCGCCGGTGAGACATTCGCTGTGGACCCTGACCAGGACCTCGTCGCCGGGTTGCCAATCTCCGACCACAAGGGCGGCGTGCTCGCCGCTGTCTATGCTGCTGTTGTAGCCGATGAGGCGGGCGATACCGTGCCTGGTGGGCAGGTTGGCCTCGGCCACGCGGGACACGAGGGTTTCACTCATGCGTCGGTGCGCGATCAGTTGGGCGATGCTGAATATCTTGAGGTCGTGCTGGGCGGCGAAATTTTCAAGCTCGGGCATGCGAGCCATGGTGCCGTCAGAGTTCATGATCTCGCAGATGACGCCAGCGGGGTATGCGCCGGCGCGCTGGCTCAGGTCAACGACGGCTTCGGTGTGGCCGGGCCGCCGGAGAACGCCGCCGGCGTTGGCCTGCAAGGGGAAGAGATGGCCTGGGTGAACGAAATCCTCGGGCCGCGACGCAGGGTCGATCAGGGCCCGGATGGTGGCACAGCGGTCGTAGGCGGAAACGCCGGTTGAGGTTCCGATCTTGTAGTCCACGGAGGTGGTGAAGGCCGTAGGCTGAGAGGACGGCGAGTTGCGGCTGCGGAGGAGAGGGATTCGGAGTTCCTCAAGGCGGTCCTCCAACATGGGGACACAGACCAGGCCACGGGCGTGGGTGACCATGAAGTTGATGGAGGCTGGGTTGGCGTGCTCTGCGAACAGGAACAGGTCGCCTTCGTTTTCCCTGCTCTCGTCGTCGACAACGATGACAAACTTTCCGGAAGAGAGGTCTTCCAGCGCCTCATCGAGGCTACACAGGGGCATCGTTCCTCCAGGGTGTTCGATTGAATTGCCGGGTAAGGTGGCAGTTTAGCATGAAACGGCCGCCGTCCAAGGGCGATGTTGCGCTGCCAGGGCCCGTCAGCTGTCCGGCGAGCCCGCGGGTTCGGGATCGTGTTTGCGACGGTAGGCGATGAGGTCCGCGATGGACAGGATGTTCAAAGAGAAATCCCTGGCGAGCGGGATCAAGTCCGGGAGGCGTGCCATACTGCCGTCTTCCTTCATGATCTCGCAGACCACGCCGGCGGGATACAGGCCGGCCAAGCGGCACAGATCGACGATGGCCTCAGTATGACCGGCGCGGACAAGGACACCACCCTCGTGGTAGCGGAGGGGGAACAGGTGGCCGGGCTGGATGAAATCCTGGGGCCGAGCGGCCGGGTCGATGAGGGCGCGGATGGTGGCGGCGCGGTCGTCGGCGGAGATGCCGGTGGAGGTGTCGATGGAATAGTCGACCGGCATGGTGAACGCGGTGGGCATTGAGGAATCGGAGTTGCGGCTGGGCAGCATCGGAATGTCGAGTTGGTTAAGCCGCTCCGCCATCATGGGCATGCAGAGTTGACCCCGGGCATGGGTGACCATGAAATTGACGGACTCAGCGGTGACGAATTCGGCGGGCATAACGAGGTCGCCCTCATTTTCGCGGTCTTCGTCATCGACCACGATGAGGAACTTACCCGCCCTGAGGTCTGCCAGACCCTGTTCAATGCTGGCCAAGCGCATCCGTCAGCAACATCCGATAATGGCCTGGAAAGTCAATTGAACCTGGATTCAAGGAGGCTTTCCACGTACTTAGCCAAAATATCCGCCTCAAGATTTACGCGGTCGCCAACCGCTCGTTCGTGCAGGTTGGTGTTCTGCATCGTGAACGGAATGACCGAAATCGTGAAACGGGAGTGGGTTCTTTGTACCACCGTAAGACTGATTCCGTCAACCGCGATGAAGCCCTTCTCGACGATGTAGGGGACGAGGGACTCGGGGGCCTCGATTTCCATAATGTAGCAGTCGGCCTCCGGGGTGAGGCCGGTGACGGAACCGGCGGCATCGACGTGTCCCTGGACGATGTGGCCGCCCATACGGTCGCTGGCCGACAGCGCGCGCTCAAGGTTGACGGCTGAGCCGGGCCCGGTTTGACCCAACGAGGTTCGCCGGAGGGTCTCGGGGGCGAGGTCAACGGAGAAACTGGAGGCATCGAGTTCGACGACGGTGAGGCAGGCGCCATTGACGGAGATGCTGTCGCCGATTTTGGCGTCGGAGAGAACCTTTTCGGCGTTCAAGACCAGGCGGTAGTCGGTCAGACTGGAAACCCGGCCGACCTCCTCGACGATTCCGGTAAACATTTCAGTCGCCTCCTCTGGCAGGGTAGCCGGTGATCAGCCAGTCGGGGCCGATCTGTTCGGAGCGGGCGCGTTCAAGGGTCCAGACGTCGGCCATGACGGTGGCCCCGTTGCCGCCGATGGGGGAACTGGCGGCCGCGCCGCCGATGAGCATCGGAGCGACGAACGCGCACACCTTGTCGATGAGGCTGGCATCGAGCAGGGCGCCCAGGACCTGGCCGCCGCCCTCGACCAATACGCTGACCATGCCGTCGGAACCCAGGGACCGCAGCATGGCAGACAGCTGGACGCGGCCATCGGGGCCGGGAAATTCGCGCACGTCGGCTCCGGCGTCCTCGAGGCGGGCGATGCGGGACCGGTCGACGCCGCCACCGGTCGCGATTATCGTGCGGCCGGGTTGGCGTAGCATGCGGGCATCTGGGGGCGTGCGTGCCTGGCTGTCGACGACGACGCGGACGGGCTGCAGGTTGGACGGGAGAGGGTCGCCGTTGGGATCGCGGGCGGTGAGCTGTGGGTCGTCGGTGAGGGTGGTGCCGATTCCGACCATGATGCCGTCAAGCTCTTTGCGCATCTGCTGTACGCGGGCGCGGGCCTCCGGGCCGGTTATCCACTGGGATGCGCCGGTGCGGGTGGCGATCTTGCCGTCCAGGCTCATGGCGAACTTGGCGACGACGAAGGGGAGGCCGGTGGTGATGTGCCTGGCGAATGCCTCGTATAGCTCGTCGGCCTCGGGGTCGGGCTGACGCTCGACGGTGATGCCGGCGTCGCGAAGGGCGGACTCGCCGCCGCCGGCGACGCGGGGGTTGGGGTCGCGAACGGCGTAGATCACGTGAGCGATGCCGGCGGCGATGATGGCATCGGTACACGGTGGAGTGCGGCCGTAGTGACAGCACGGCTCGAGGGTGCAGTAGAGCGTTGCGCTCCGGGCGGCGGATCCGGCCTGTTGCAGCGCGCCGATTTCCGCGTGGTGCTGGCCGGCCGGGAGGGTGTGTCCCTCACCGACGACGGATGAATCGCGGACAATCACCGCGCCGACCGATGGGTTGGGACTGGTGGAGCCCAGGGCGGAGCGGGCCAGATCGAGGGCCCGACGCATGGGGTCGACGGCGGAGGTCAAAACATCACCCGTGCCGGCTGGGTCATTGGGAGAAGTCCTGGTGGAAACGGCTGGCGGTGGGTCCGGACTGGCCCTGGTACTTGCTGCCCAACTCCGGGGAGCCGTAGAGGCGTTCGGCGGGTTCGGTGAGGCGGAGGAACGAGATCTGGCCTATCTTCATGCCCTGGTAAAGGGCGATGGGCAGGCGCGCGACGTTGCTGAGCTCCAGGGTGAGGCGGCCGCGCCAGCCGGGATCGACGAAGCCGGCGGTGCTGTGGATCAGGAGACCGATGCGGCCGAGGCTGCTCTTGCCTTCGAGGCGGGCGACGAGATCGTCGGGCAACTCGATGTGCTCCAGGGTGCTGCCGAGGACGAACTCGCCGGGGTGCAGGATGAACCGGTCCTGACCCTGGATTTTGACCTCCTCGGTGAGGTCGGCCTGGGACTCGCGTACGTCGATGTAGGGACGGCGGGAGTTGGAAAAGACGAGGAAACGGTTGTCAAGGTGGAGATCGATACTGGCCGGCTGGATATCGTCGACGTTGAGGGGGTCGACGATGATGCGGCCCTCGTCGAGTTCGCGGCGGATGGTGCGGTCGCTGAGAACCATGCGAAATCACTCGAGTTCGTAAATGCCGTAGACCACCACGGTTACCACGCTGTCTCCGGCGGTGATGGGGGTGTCGGCTGCGGCGGCGCTGAGAGCGAAGCCGCGTTCGAGCGTTGGGCCGGCGCCGCCGATGGGGTATTCGCTGACGATCTTCAGGTCGCCCAGTTCGCGGTCGGAGAATTCGGCGATCTGCTCGGCCTTGTCCTGCATGTTGTCGATGGCGGCTTCGCGGGCTTCCTCCTCCAGATCGCTGGTATCGGATATCACGAAGTTCAGGTTGTTGAAAACGAGGTGGTCGCCGCCGGCGGTGACGGCAGCGTCGATGACCGTGCCCACCTCATCGGTATCGCGGACGGTGACGTCAAGTCCATTTTCCACGGTGTAGCCCTTCTGCTCCCGTCCGTCGGCGCCATATTCGTAATTTGGATAGATCCGAAAGTAGCTGGTGGCGATGTCGTCCTCGTCGATGTCCTCGTCGGTGAGGGCCTTGCGAACGTCGGTCATGGTATCTGCGGCGGAATCACGGGCGTCCACCACGGTATCGGCGGTAACGGAGACGGCCAACGACAGTTCGGCGAGGTCAGGAGACCCGGTGGCGGAGCCGCGGCCGGAGACCTGGACAACGTCGATCTGGTCATCGGTCAGGAGCTGCTCGCCCGTGGCCGGCGAAACAGCCGGGCCGCTGTCGCGGTCGGTGATGGCGGACACGGGAGGCAGGTTGAAAGCCCAGGCGGCGATGAGCATCAAGAGAACTGCGGCCAGGGCGGGCAAGGTGTATTTCAGCACGTTTTGATAGGGCATTCCTTCCTCCATTTATAGCCAGTTGCGTTGGAGTTATTTGGCGTATCGCGGGACGGTCAGGGTCAGCCGGTTACCCCTGGAAATTGACGCGGCCGCCGAGGAGGGCGCGGGCCATCACGAACTTATGGATTTCGGAGGTGCCGCCGCCGATGCGGGCGTGGCGGAGCATGTGGTACCAGTGGGGGATGGGCATGTCGAGGGTTTCGCCCATGCCGCCGAAAATCTGCATGATCTTGTCGATGCTGCGCCAACCCCATTCGCCGGCGGCGTACTTGACCATGGAGGCTTCGACGCGGACATCCTCGCCGGCGTCGGCGCGGGCGGCCGTTTCGCGGGCGACGGAGCGAAGGGCGATGATGTCCATGTATACGTCGGTGAGCATCCACTGGATGGCCTGGCGGTCGGCGATGGGGCGGCCGTAGGTGACGCGCTCCTGGGACCAGTCGATTGCCATCTGGAGGGCGCGGGTCAGGATTCCGAGGGCCATTGCGCCGCGCAGGAGCCGGTCGTGGTGGACGAGCCACTGCTGGCCGAGGTTGAACCCCTCTCCGACCTCGCCGAGGACCTGGGTCGGGGGGACGCGAACGTTGTCGAGATGGATGTAGTGCTGCTGGGCCTTGGTGGGCACGATCCAGACGCGGATGGGCTCGAAAGTGACGCCGGGCGTCGGGTTGTCGATGATGAACATGGTGATGCCGCCGCGCTGACGCTTGTCAGGATCGGTTACGGCCTGCACCAGGAGGAAATCGGCGGAGGCGGCGCCGGAGATGAACATCTTGGTGCCGTTGAGGATCCAGTCGTCGCCGTCGCGGACGGCGCGGGTCTGCATCATACCGCCGGGGTCGGAGCCGGCTTCGGGCTCAGTCTGACCGAAGGAATAGTAGAGGTCGCCGTTGATGGCGGGGTAGAGGTATTTCTGCTCCTGCTCGGGGGTGCAGGCGCCGATCATGAACATCGGGACGGGCGACGTGGGCAGGTGCACGATGCTGCGGTGAACCTCCTCTTCGAGAACCAGGTGGCCCAGGGCGCCCATTCCGCCGCCGCCGTACTCCTCGGGCACGAAGGAGGTGTAGACGCCGGTCTGTTTCGAGACGTTGTGCAGCCGTCCCCATTGATCTTCGGACAGGGTGCCCAATACGCCGGGGACGGCTTCCAGCACGCCGCGTGGTGCGCCGTTTTCAGGTTCGCCTTCCTGGGGCGGATGGGCGAGGTAGCCCGGCTCGAGGGGGATGCACTCGTCGCGGACGATCTGGCGGACGGCGCTCTTGAGGGCATCGAGCGCGGGGGGCAAACCGGTCTCTGTGGTCATCGTTTCTCCGAAATGGGTTGGACGTTTGTTGGTGCAGGGGTTTTGGCGTGGTCAGTGGAACAGGCAGACGGATCGCAACGCGGACAGGGCGGGGTCTTCCGACGAACCGGTGTCAAGACGAGAGACGTACTCGCCTTCGACCGGGTTGGCTGAGGCCGAGGATGCTTCGATAATTTCCAGGGCGTAATGGATGCCGCCGAACACGATAACAACGGCGAAGATAATGATGATGGAGAGGCCGATGATTTTACGATTCATGCTGTGACCTCCTACCAAGACCGCCGTCACGGCATTGCGGGCCGGAAAGCACGCGAATCAATTATAGTCGATAGCCGTCGCGGTTGCGGTGAACCCCGGCCGGGTTGCAATCGGGCTTTTTCATCATCCGCAAACGATTCCTATCTTGGCCATGGCAGCGGAACAGGTTGCGCCAAGCAATCCGATCGCGCTGATGATCAGACTGCGCAGAGCCGTCATGATCCGGGGCACGGAGCCGGCGCACGCCTGGGGCGTCCTCCCATCGACGAACCGGTGCGGCAAGGACCCTGGCCCGGTCGCATTTCCGCTATCATGGGCGCCGACTCGATGAACGGCATCGCGGACTCGAGAGGACGCGGGAGGTAATACCTTGGGGACTCTGAACAGAGCAGAAGTGGATGAATTTCTGTCCCAGCCCCGAACGGCGCAGTTGGTCACCATGTATCCCACCGGCACTCCCCACGTGGCGCCGGTCTGGTTCCTCTGGGATGACGACCGCGCGCTGGTGATGGCCGGCAGGACTACGGTCAAGGTGCGGAACATTCACCGTAATTCCGCCGTGGCCCTGTGCGTCCCCACCGCGGATCGGCCCTATTCGTTTGTGACCGTCGAGGGCACGGCCGAGGTCACCGACATCGGGCTGGAAGACATGGTGCGCAGGATATGCGTCCTCTACGACGGGGACGAGCGAGGCGCCGAGTTCGCCGCAGAACTGCTGGCACAGGAACGATTGACCCTGATCGTCATTTCCCCCGGTCGTCTCATATCCTGGAAGGACGACGATGATTAGAAAGGAACCCATCCCCGGAGGGGCGCCCAAACCGTATTTGGGATGGCAAGGTTCGGGAGAATGACGAATACAGGATCCATGGGGACAACTACCATTGCAATAACGGTCTTCCTCGGGCTGGAGATCAGCTCAAACCGGCGCAATTACGAAAGGCGCCGGGGTTGCCCGGAGCGGCGTGGCAGGTTGGGGATCGGGTGATAAAATACAGCGTCCCGCAGCCACTTTGCGCCGGAATATCGACAGGCAGATACGTGACCAACCAACTATTGCGCAACCTACCGAGCGTTGAGCGTGTTGTCAGCAGCGACACGCTGGCCGACGCGGTTTCGACGTATGGGCGCGACTGGGTGGTCGAACTGACACGGGACGCGGTTGCCGATGCGCGGCGCAGCATTCTGGCCGGGGGACGAACGGAGTCGCTGGGTGAGATCGCCGACACGGTGAGGCGGACGATTGACGACCTGGTCGCGCCATCGCCGAGACCGTTGATCAACGCGACGGGCGTGGTGATTCACACCAACCTGGGGCGAGCGCCGCTGAGCAAAGCCGCGTTGGCCGCAGCCGACGCGGTGGGACGAGGGTACTCGGACCTGGAGATCGACCTTGCGACGGGACGACGGGGATCGCGGCAGGCGCACCTGCAATCGCTGCTGAGGCAGATCACGGGTGCGGAGGCCGCGCTGGTGGTGAACAACAATGCGTCGGCGCTGCTGCTGGGGTTGTCTGCGCTGGCGGCCGGGCGCGAGGTTATTGTGGCGCGGGGCGAGGCCGTGGAGATTGGCGGCGGCTTTCGCATCCCCGACGTGCTCAGGCAGAGCGGATGCAAGCTGGTGGACGTGGGAACGACCAATCGGACGTACGTGCGGGACTATGCGGACGCGGTCACTGAAGATACGGCCGCATTCCTCAAAGCGCACGCCAGCAACTTTCGGGTGGAAGGGTTCACCGCGGCGGTGGACGAGCGAGAGTTGGTACAACTTGGTGAACAGACCGGGATTCCGGTGCTGCACGACGTGGGATCAGGGGCGCTGCTGCCGACCGAACGATACGGGCTGGCGCACGAACCCATGCCCCAGGAGGCGATTCAGGCCGGCACCGGGCTGGTGTTCTTTTCCGGGGACAAACTGCTGGGCGGGCCGCAGGCGGGTATCGTGGTTGGGAAGCGGGAACTGGTGCAGACGTTGGAACGGCACCCGCTGGCGCGGGCGGTGCGGATCGACAAGATGAGCCTGGCCAGCCTCACGGCGACCTTGACGCACTATCTGACCGGAACGGCGGAAACCGAAGTGCCGGTCTGGCGGATGATTGCCGCGACACCGGGCGAAATCAAAGCGCGGGCGGAACGGTGGCGAAGCGCGGTGAACGGAGGGCCGGGTTTCAAGGTCGAGGTCGCGCCGGCCCGTTCGGCCATTGGAGGGGGCAGCCTGCCTGGTGAAACGCTGGATTCGTGGGCGCTTTCGGTATCGGGCGACGGGCGCGGAATGAGCGCGGAGTCATTGTTGGAGGCGTTGCGGGGCCGAGCGACGCCGGTGATCGCGCGGATCGAGGACGACGCGGTGCGGCTGGATCCGCGGACAGTGCTGCCCGAGCAGGACGATGATACGGTGCGAGCGTTGAAAGAGGCGTTGGCGTGAGAACCGAGCCGTTTAAACGGGAACGGATATTGGGAGCACGGAGATTACGGGCACGGACAGTTGCTTTTCAAAGTAGTGTGAATGAAGTCTATCCGGTCGTCCTGAGCCTGTCGAAGGACGCGCTCGTGGTTCGACAGGCTCCCGCCGTAGGCGGACGTTCCGCACCATGAGCGGGACGTGTGGCGACTTTGCAAAGACCCTGGGGCACGGAGATTGCGGGTGAAATCGTGACGGACTATCTGTTGGTGCACGGAGCCGGACAAGGCGCGTGGAGTTGGGGCAAGGTCTGGGGGCAAATGACTGCCCCGGTGGAGCACCCGCCCAGGCTGTACCGCCAGCGACAATCGGTGCGGGTGCGCGCGTTGGACCTGCCGGGCCAGGGGTCGGACGCCGCCCTGGATGCGGGCCTTGTGGACATGTCCGAGGGGGTGCGGGCCATCATCAACGTGGTGGAGCGCGAGGGCTTCTCGGATTACATAATCGCGGCGCACGAACTGGGCGGCACGGTCGCGTTGCAAGCGTTGAGCGAACTGCGGCCGACGCCCGCGCGGCTGGTGCTGGTGGCCGGGATTGTGCCGTCGAACCGGGGCGCGCCGGTTGCCGCCTACCCGACGCCATTGCGGATGGCCATCGCGATGTGCAAAACAGTGAGCAGGCTCATTGGCAAGGACATACAGGTGCCGCGGGCACTGGTCAGCAACTACACGTGCCAGGGGCTGGATCCGATGCAGCAGGTAGAGACCGTGGGGTACCTGGGACCGCTGCCGCTACGGATGCTGACCCAATCGGTGTCCCTCAACCTGGACGAGTTGCCGTGTCCGGTTACGTATGTCGTGCTCGGCGAGGACCGATTGATCGCGCCATCCCAACAGCGAGCGATGGCGGCGCGCATTCCGGGCGCGAACGTGGTGGAGCTGGACGCGGGACACCAGGCGGCCACTCAGAAACCGCGAGAGCTGGCCGACCTGATCCTGGCCGTTTGATGCAGAGCGGCCCGAGCGGTTCGGCGTCGTTCATCGCCGACCTGCACATCCACTCGCGGTACGCGTTCGCTTGCAGCAAGGCGCTGTCGCTGGGAACGTTGAGCGAGTGGGCCGGACGCAAAGGCATCGATCTGCTGGCGACGGGCGATTTCACGCATCCGCTGTGGGCCGAGGAGCTGCGCGGGAACCTGCGGGCCGAGGGTGATGGCCTGTACAGCTACGGCGGGGTCAGGTTCGTTCCGGGGACGGAGATCAGTTGCGTGTACAAGCAGGGCGGGCGGACGCGGCGCATCCACGTGCTGGCGCTGATGCCCACCCTGGACGCGGCGGCCGACCTTACCCACCGGCTGAGCGAGCACGGGAAGTTGGCCAACGACGGGCGACCGACGGTGAGTCTTTCGGCCCGCGACCTCCTGGACCTCGCCCTGGACTGTGATCCCGAATCGATCGTGATTCCGGCGCACGCGTGGACACCGTGGTACGGGGTGTATGGGTCGAGAGGGGGATTCGACAGCCTGGAGGAGTGTTTCGGTGATCTGGCGCCATTGGTGACGGCGGTAGAGAGTGGCCTGTCGTCGGATCCTGCAATGAACCGAGGGGTGCGGGAGTTGGACGGGTGCAGCATCGTGTCGTTCTCCGACGCACACTCGCCGGCGCGGTTGGGGCGGGAGGTTACGGCCCTGAGGGGAGACTTGTCCTGGCGCGGATTGTCGGACGCGCTGCGGTACGCGGGCGTGGAGTTCACCGTGGAGTTTTACCCGGAGGAAGGCAAATACCACTACAGCGGGCACCGGAAATGCGGGGTAGTTTATGGGCCGGAGGACGAGGCGGAAAGCGGGACGGTGTGTCCGGTGTGCGGGAGGAAACTCACGCTGGGGGTGATGCACCGGGTCTCTGAGTTGTCGTCGCACGCCGTAAACACGGACCTCAAAGTCGGCGAGGACGGATGGATCCGGCCGGATGGTGGGCATCCGCCCTTCGCGCGACTGGCTCCGCTGCAGGAAATCATCGCAGGCACGATGAGCGTGGGAGTGAACGCACGCAGGGTGGGCAGGGAGTACAATAGGCTCACTGATCATTTTGGCAGCGAACTCGCGGTGTCGCTGTACGCGTTCCAGGGCGACCTGCTTCCGGTGGCGGGAGAGGCCCTGACACGGGCTATACTGGCCGCGAGATCGGGGAACGTTTGCGTAGAGCCCGGGTATGACGGGGTGTACGGGTCGGTCAAGCTTTTGACCGACGATAGCAGGTAACCGCAGACCCGATAATGGGACAAGATGCCATGGAAGTCGCGTTGCGCCGAATGCGCTCCGAGGATATCTCGCAGGTAATCGAGATCGAGCACGAGGCCTTTTCGCCCGGATGGGTGGGCACGCAATTCCGGAGGGAATTGAACAGCCGGCACTGCCGTTTCCTGGTGGCGTACCTCACCAACGTGGAGCAGATCGAAACCGAGGCGGAGTTGACGGCGCCGGGAGACCAAGCGGACTCGTCGATGTGGGCCAGGATGGTGCGCGGAGTCAGGTCGGTGTTCGGGTCGGCGGGCGACGGCGGCGGCGACCCGATCGCCGGCTACGTCGGGATCTGGTTCCAGGGGGACCAGGCGCACATCACCGAGATAGCGGTACGGGAATCGCTGAGGGGACAAGGCATCGGCGAACTGCTGTTGATCGGCACGGTGCGGGCGGCGTACCAGCAGGGGTTGGAGGAGGTGACGCTGGAGGCACGCGTCTCCAATTTCATCGCGCAGCGCCTGTACGACAAGTACGGATTCAACGAGGTGGGCATCCGGAAGAACTATTACGCGGACAACCGGGAGGATGCGGTGATCATGACCACGGACCGCATCCACACCAATGCGTACCGGGAAAAATTCACGGGGCTGCAGGACCGTTTCTTCGAACGGTATGGGGACGTGGAGATGGAAATTTAAAGGGCCACCGCGAAAGAACGGTGGCCCTGGTGCGGACGGTTCGCGTGTCGGCGGATGCTAGCGGCCGCGCAACTTTGGATCCAGGGCATCGCGGAGGGCGTCGCCGAGCAGGTTGAACGACAACACGGTGATGGAGATGGCGAGCCCGGGGAACACCACGAGCCACCAGATTGGCTTGTAGGTGTTGGCGATGACTCCGCCCAGCATGTTGCCCCAACTTGGTGTGGGAGGCGTGATTCCCACGCCGAGGAATCCGAGGGACGCTTCGATGACGATTGCAGCGCCGAGGTGAGCCGTCGCCAGCACCACGTAGGCGGCGAAACACTGGGGAGCGATGTGTTTGGCCATGATGCGGAAGTTGGACGCGCCCATGGCTCGGGCGGCGTCCACGTAGGCCAGTTCCTTCACGGACAAGGCCACCGAGCGGATGACGCGCACGCCGTAGGGGAGTCGAGTAACCGCGATGGCGATGATGACGGTCCAGATGCCGCCGCCCAACGCGACCAGCAACACCATCGCCAGGACCAGCGCGGGGAACGACATAACGATTTCGACCACTCGCTGGCTGATGATGTCGAACCGGCCTCCGAGGAAGGCGCTGGCAACGCCCCAGAGCGCGCCGATAGTGGATCCCAGCAGCACGGAGAGCACGGACACCTGCAGGGAAACGCGGCCGCCGTAGATGATCCGGCTGAGGATGTCGCGGCCCTCATAGTCGGTGCCCAGCAGGTACTGGGAAGAGGGAGCAGCGCCGAGTTTCAAGAAGTCAACGTAGAGCGGGTCGTGGGGTGAGAACAATCCGGCAAATGCGGCGAGCGTCGAGATGACCACGAGCAGGACTGCGCCGACGGCGCCCACCGGATACCGCCGACAGAAGGTGATGACGGCAACCCCGGCGTTCCGCGATCGCTCCAACACGCTGGCAGGCGGCGCCGCCAACTGAACTTGCAAATCTGCTTGACCGGCCATAGTGGGTTCTCTTCGTGGGCCCCGGAGGGCGATGGTTGAAAGGCTCGGATTGGATCAGTCGTAGCGGATCCTGGGATCGAGGACTGCGTACATGACGTCGATGGACAGGTTGACCAGGACGAAAATTATCCCGTAGAGCAGTACGAGGTTCTGCACAACGACGAAATCGCGTTCGGTGAACGCCTGCACCAGCGCGGTGCCAAGTCCCGGAACGGTGAACGCGGTTTCAACGGCCACGGAACCGCCCAGGAGCAGGCCGAACAGCACGCCCGAGAGCGTGAGCACGGGAAGCAGGGCATTGCGCAGGGCGTGGCGGAGCACAACGAGACGCTCCGGCAGACCCTTCGCACGGGCGGTGCGAACGTAGTCGTCGCGGATGACCTCTAATAGAGTGGTGCGCGCCATGCGGGCGATGTACGCAGAGGTGGCCAAGCCCAGGACGATACCGGGGGCGATCACGATCTGCAGGTTGGTGATGGGATCTTCCCAGATCTGGATGATCCCCAAAGGCGGTCGATAGTTGAACGCCAGCAGGGATACCACCACCACCAGGATTGCCACCCAGAAGCTGGGCACGGCCAGGAATATGATGGTCAGGAATCTGGACACATAGTCGGCGACGCTGTTCTGCTTGATCGCCCCCAAGATTCCCACCGGCAGGCCGATAATCCACGACACCAGAACGGCGACGATGGCGATTTCGGCGGTGAGTGGGCCTCGACGGATGATCAGCTCGGATACGGAGTCGCCGCGCCAAAAGGACTCGCCCATCTTGCCGGTGAACACGTCCTTCATCCAATCGGCGTACTGAATGTAGAGAGGCCGATCGATTCCGAGTTGGCGCTTGATCTCCGCGATGTCGGCGGCGGTCAGGTTCTCCCGACCCCCCTCGCCGTAGAGGATGGCGAGGGGGTCGCCCGGCAGGATGCGCAACGCCAGGAATATGATGATGGTGATGCCGATCAGGCCGGGCAGCGAGTACAGCAGCCGGCGGCCGATGTATTTCAGCAGCATGGCTTACTTGTCCAACCAGGCGGTGTCGAAGCGGATGTCGTTGAACAGGGTTACGCGGTTGGCGCGCCCGTGTCCTTTGAGGTAGTTGGCGAACCCGTCGATGATGGTGAAGTGGTTGATCGGGATCATCGGGGTCCACTCTTCCAGGATGGCCGCGCCCTGATGCGTCAACTCTTCCTTGCGAGCGGGGTCCGTCTCTTCAATCAACTCCCCAACCAATGCGTCGAACTCGGGGTTGGACGAGCCACGGTTCCAGTTGCTTCCGCTGCCGGTTCCGAACCAGGAGCCCCAGTACGCGGGCGTGGACGCCAGCGGGGTCGGGGTTCCGTTGACCGCCAGGTCGTAGTTGCCCTGGTCGCGGTCTTCCTGCCACACAGAAGTGTGAACCACGCGAATCTCGCTGTCGACGTTGAGATTCTGCTTCATGAACGCCTGCATCATTGGGGCCATTGGCGAGACGAAGAAGTTGATGTCGCGGACCATCAGGTCGAGCGTCGGCATTCCCTCACCGTTAGGGTAACCGGCGTCAGCCAGCAGCTGCTGAGCAGCGGCTATGTCATCGGCCGTAGCGGGGCAGTTGTAGCCGGGCTTCTTGTTCAGAGTCTCGTCCCGGTATGAGGCGCCAAAGTCAGGATCGTTGGGCACGATCCAGGTGCCGACTTCGATCTCGCGGATGGCGGCAACCGCGACCTTGATGGCGCAGCGGTCCTGGACCATGGAGATCGCGCGACGCACCCTGGCGTCGGCAAGCGGGCCGCTTTCGTGGTTGACGAACATGCCGCCGATGGACGGTATCGGGTAGACGACAACGGTGTGAGTATCGGAGTAGTTCTGACGAATGTCGTCGCGCAGGTCGGCGCCGGCGCCGTACACGTAGTCGACGCGGCCGGTGATGAGCGCGGCGCCCGTGGCAGGACCGTAGGCCAGGTGGCTGTGCTGGATACCATCGAGGTACGGGAGTTCGGGGTTCCAGTAGTTGGGATTGCGGGAGGCCTTCCAGAATTCTCCGGCCTGGTGGTCTTCCAGAATGAAGGGACCGGTTCCGGGATGAGTGGTGGTACCGGGCTTGAGCTTCTTGAGGTCGAAGTTGTTGTCTTCGAGAGTTTGCTTGCGCTCTACGACGTTCCAGCCGTTGGCGATGGCCGCGGGCATGAAGCCCCGGGGCGCGCTGAGCACGAATTCGACGGTCAATGGATCAACGACGCGAATCTCATCAACGGCCAGGAAAACGCTCTGTCTCGGTGAGATCATGCCCACCGGCGGGAAAATGATGCGATCAAAGGTCGCCTTTACGTCCTCGGAACTCAGCTGCGCGCCGTCGTGGAAGTACACCTCGTCTCGGAGATGGAAGGTATAGACCAGGCCGTCGTCGGAGACCTCCCAGGCATAGGCCAGGTCCGGGATGACTTCCTTGCCGCCGTCGAACGGGCTGTATCGCAGGAGGTTGTCGAAGTAGACTCCCTGGGGCTGAGCGCACGCGGCGGTGTTGCACTGGTGCATATCGAAGTGGGGCGAGTCGGAGAGTCCGGCCCACTGCATCACGCCGCCGCGCTGGGGATTGGCTTCGGGAGCCCTGAGCATCAACTGGGGTGTTTCCGCCTGGACCCTGGGAGGAACGGTAGGAACCACAGTTGCGAACGGAGTCGCGGTGGGCTCCTCGTCGGGAACGGCGGTAGGGGCCGCCTGGGCAGCGGGAGCCGAAGTGGCCGCGGGTTGGGCCTGAGCCTGGGGCGCGACCGGCGCGGGCTGCTGAGGTTCGGCGGGAGCCGTGCCGCCACAAGCGACGAGCAGGACCATCAGCAAAGCAACGACCAGGGAAACGACTGATTTGACGCTAAAAATGCCCGACATTCAGAACCTCCTGTCGATGACATTCACCTGAGAGCAATCGATGAACGAATCACGTCGGGTGATATACCCCTATCTATATTATTGCGTCCTTCGTTGACATATGCTCTGAATATGCAGGCTAATCTACACCAGAGGGACGATTTGTCAAGGTTTCAATGCCTTAAATCCAGGGTCTTTCGATTATCTGAGGTTAGCGCCGATCAAGGTTAGGGGACGTGAAGGGTGGACGGCGTAGCGACGCAGGGCGGCGGCGATATTGGTTTCGCCAGCCAATCGGATCACACTGATGGTCAGGTTGCGCAGGGC
>JAJDXU010000074.1 GCA_022823105.1 Dehalococcoidia bacterium | reverse complement strand
GAAGAGCATCGAACGCACCGGTTTCGGCCAATACCTGTTCGACCGCTACCGGTACAACGAAGACAGGTCCGAGAATCCCGATTTCCTGCTGAACCAGGACGCTTACCGCAGCGCCAAAATACTGGTGTCGGGCCCCAACTTCGGTTGCGGATCCTCACGCGAACACGCTCCATGGGCGTTGGAAGACTACGGCATTCGCTGTATCATCGCTCCCAGTTTCGCTGACATCTTCTTCAACAACTGCTTCAAGAACGGCGTGCTCCCGCTGATCCTGCCCGAAGTGGAGGTTCGCCGAATCATGGACAAAGCGAAGGACAATCCCGGGTTCGAGATTACCGTGGACCTGGAAGCCAAGCAGGTCCGGGACGGCGACGAGGAGATCGTGGTCGATTTCGAGGTTGATGAGTTCCGGCGCTACTGCCTGCTCAACGGCCTGGACGACATCGGCCTGACCCTCCAACACGAGGACGCCATCGCCGCCTTTGAAGCTCGGCAAAACTGACCACGACGCATCCGACCAAGAGCGCCCCGGCAATCTCGCTGGGGCGTTTTTCGTTCGGTAACCGCCGGTGGACGGTTACGGCAAGCGGTTGATGGATCATCGCGTGGGCTTGGCCGACTATCCAGAAATGTCAAACCAATCACGCACCCGCTCCGCGTAATCGGTGGTGTATCGCTGCATCCGACCCTGGCGTACCTGCTCGTCCAGCGAGGGCCGGCGGACGCCACGGGGGGTCAGCGGCTCACGGCCAATGATATCGGCCTCCTCCAACGCCTGGATTTCGCGGTCCGTCTTGCCCAACAGGCCGGCCAGAATATTCCGGTTGTGCTGGCCAATGACCGGCGCCGCGTTGGGTGCTCCAGCCGGAGTTGCGGATAATTTCCACGGCCGGCCAACGTAGGGGAGCGGCGGCATCCCTGTATCGGGATGGTGCTCCACCACCTCGTAAAACCGCCGCTCCTTCAGGTGCCGGTTGAACAGCAGGTCCTCGCTGTCCATCACGGCGCCGGCTGCGATACCCTCGGCCTGCAATTTCGCCATCAGTTCGTGGCTGTCGTGGCTCCGCGTTTCAAACGCCAGCATCGTGTCGATCTCTTGCCGGCGCCGGACACGCAGCAGCACGTCGCCGTAGCGTTCATCCGCGGCCCAGTCGGGTCGATTCATGACGCGGCACAAGCCATACCAGGCCTCGTCGTTGTCAATCGCAATGGCAATCCAGCGGTCGTCGCCGGCGCACGGATAACAACCGTGAGGAGACATCGCCGGATCCTCGTTTCCGATCCGCTCTTTCACCCTCCCATTCACCGTCCAGTCCAGCAGCGCCTCCGGTATGGTCGCGCTACACGTCTGCGTCTGGGAGACGTCTATGAACTGGCCCTCGCCGGTATTCAGGCGGTGCATCAGCGCGAGCATTACTGCCGTCACCGTGTGCTCACCGGCGGTATAGTCGGTGTACGGGATTTCGGACATCATCGGCGCGCCGTCTTTGTAGCCCGTCATATAGGCCAGGCCGGCGGCTCCTTCCGTGGCCGGGCCGGTGGCGCCGAAGTTCGACCACGGGCCTTCGAATCCGTATCCGGTCGACGACACCATGATTATGTCCGGCCGGATCCTGCGCAAATCCGCGTATTCCAGGCCGAAGTTCCGGATCACGCGGGGCGTGAAATTTTCGGCGAACACGTCGGTAACCGCGATCAAATCGCGCAGCACGGCTCGCCCTTCTTCCCGGCTCAAGTCCAGGGTCAATCCCAGCTTGTTTCGGTTCTGCTCGTAGAAATTCGCGCCGCGATTCCAGAACGCGCCATCCACGTCGTTGTGGTACAACGAGTCGGTCCGATAGCTCTCCAGGCGTTGCACCGATTCCAGGCGGATCACCTCGGCGCCCATGTCCGCCATCCATTTCATCGCGGATGGAATCGCGATCAACTGCCCCATCTCGACGATGCGCACGCCCTGCAGCGGTCCGGCCATGTCAGATCACCTCCGATGCGCTGAGGTATGCCTGGTGCTGGGCGTCGTAACCCAACGTCGCCAGAACTTCGGCGTTATGCTGGCCGAGCGCGGGGGCAGTGGAGTTTACCGCCCACGGAGACCCACTCATCAGAAATGGCGCTCCGGGGAAGGTGATCTCTCCCAGTTCGGGATGATCAACAGGCACATAGTACCCTCTCGCTCGGATCTGGGGGTTGTCGAGCGTTTCCGGCGGCGAGTCAATCACGCCATAGATGAACCTCTTCTCGTGAGCTGCGTAGAAGATGTCCTGCTTCTGCTTGGTGGCGAAGATCTGGTCCAGAATCTCGCCCAGCGCCTCGGCGTTTTCCAGCCGCGCGGACGCGTTGTCGAACCTTGGATCATCCAGTTCCGGCGCATCGAGAAAGTCGACCAGTACCTGCCAGTTCAGCGACGCGCCTATCCCCGGATTGGGCAGTACGTATCCGTCAGAGACCGCCCTCAATCGGGTCAGGTCGCCGGTATGGTTGGGCTGGCGGCGACGGACCGCCCCCAGGTAGGTGTAGTTGTTGATCACGTCCCGCAACGCCGACGCGATGCTCTCCTGTATGGACACGTCCACCCGCTGGCCCTGCCCGGTGAGCCTCTGGTGGTACAGCGCCATCAGCGTCGCCGACGCCAGGTTGGTGCCGGCCTTGAACTGCGCCTGGTTCATGGCGTGTTTCAGCGGTTCGCGGTCGTACGCCCCGAAGATGTACATCAATCCGCCGAGCGCGTATTCGACGATCTCGGTTGCCTTGAAATCTCGCCAGGGACCCGTCTGCCCGAAGTTCGACACCGATGCAAAAACCAAACCGGGGTTGTGGGCCTGAAGCGTTTCGTAATCCAGGCCCAGCGACGGCATCACTCGTGGCGCAAAGTTATCGATCAGCGCGTCGGCGTCGGCCAGCAAATCCATCAGGATGCCCCGACCTTCGTCGGATTTCAGGTTCAGAGTGATGCTGCGCTTGTTGGTGTTCAGGTAAAGAAACGGCAGGCTTTTCTCCTGGTGGGGTTCGTCGTGAAAGAAGGGCGGCAACCGGCGGCCCGGATCTCCGCCGGGCCGTTCGATTTTCAGTACGTCAGCGCCGTGATCGGCCAACAGCTTGGTGGCGTATGGCCCAGCGATGTGATGGGTCAGGTCAATTACCTTGACTCCGGCCAATGCTCCGGTGGTCAAAATCCAACTCCAAATGAGATTTGCCCGGCCATTCTAGCCCCGGAACCCGGTCGGCACAATCAAGATGATTCTCTCACGCGTGCCCACTGGCAATTGCGTTGCGAAAGGGCGAAAAGGTCGATTTCCCGCTCATTTCCTCTCATTTCCACTCATTCAAGTAGGGCATTGGGCGGCTCGTAGGGCTGAATGGGGGCCGATGGCAGGGTTTTGGCGGCGGTTTCAGTGGTATCGGCGGGCAGATGGGCGGGCTTGGGGGAGGGATGTGCAGTGTTGGGAGTTGGGCATTGGGTCGTCCCTCGCGGGCCTAGGTGGCGGGCTGGCATTGGGGCACTGGGTAATATGGTACGGATGGAGTAGGGGTTGGAGC
>JAJDXU010000383.1 GCA_022823105.1 Dehalococcoidia bacterium | reverse complement strand
CAACAGTCGCCGTGTTGACGCAGGTTGACAACCATCTGTTTCAACAACGGGGCGAATAAACACGCCGTCTGCTAGCGTCTGGATACCGACGTGAATATCAGCAATCTCCGACAGGCGAGGACCCCGCCCTGTCAGCCGTTGCATCCGGGCCCGTTCTGCTTGCGTCGCTGCTGACCAAGGTCTGGCCGGATTATCCTGGTCAAGAGTAATATGGCCAGCGTCGTGAAAGCTGGTACCGTCGTATTTTGTAACCGGAATGTCAACTGGTGTCCCGCCTTTCTCAATTACGGTGATCGCGGTGTATGTAGTAACGTCCTCAAAAACCTGGTGATGCCCAAAGTCGATAATCCGGTTTACATGATGGCTTTCCGCTAACAACCGACGCAACGCCTCTCCGGAATTGGAGCGAAGCCAACTGGACGGCGCGATGTAGCCTAGCGTCCCACCGCTGCGGAGCAAGTCAAGCCCCAGTTCGTAAAACACTAGGTACAAATCGGTTGCTCCGCGTATCACGTTCCATTGCCCAGCTATACGTTGACGCCCAGATTGTTCCAGATGTTGTACTCGAACATATGGTGGGTTACCAACGACATGAGTGAAGCGTCCGGCCTCGGCATAAAAAGATGCGCGGTCAAAGGCGTTGCGCTCGCACAGGTTCCAGTCAACACGGGCGTCGGGATACCATCCGGACAGTATTGCGTCTAGTTGAGCACGGCATTGAGCGATAGCCTGACGATCAATATCGTAGCCAGTAAGCCGGCGCAGGGCGGACAAGGCTTCATACTTGTGCAGTCGGCTCAGGAGGCGACCAGCTGCGGCGGTAAGAAAGGCACCTTCGCCGCAGGCCGGGTCGCATATCGTTGCCGTCGCCAGTTCATCCGGGTTTGCGGGCAGAACGTGGTCGAGGATTAGGGCGACGATCGGTGGTGGGGTATAGACGACGCCATGGCGCTTGCGACGCGATGTAGTCATGGAGACAAATGCCTCAATTCAACGCGCCGCGCCATCCGTGTGAAAAATGCGTCAATGCTCAATTCGTTCACCAACGCCGTGCGGCTGCCATCACTGATGTTCATAGTTACTGGGTCAGTAATTCCGGTTATCGCGTCACCGTCGGTATCAAGGTCAACGATGCCAATGGCCATTTCATCAGGGGCGTGGATGTGTTCGTGGTCAGCGCGGAGCCGAGCATAGCGCTGAATATCGTGCTCCCGTATGGTTTCTAAGCGAGTAATATCGCCAGCCCGATTTTTATAAGGGATGGGGTTGGTGACGCAAAACAGGTTGCCGTACACGATGTTCCGGCGGCGTAAGTTCGCAGTTTCACCAACCTGTTGCTCGAAGTAGTTGATGGAGTTTTGCCAGTAGTTTGAGATAACAAACTTGATACTGATAACGCCAAGCTCCTGTCCATCTTTGGCAATAAGAACATCAACGTTCTTGTCGTAGTACATCCCTCCTACGTTTGCCTCACGCGTGTTCGTCGGCGATTGCCCGGTGAAGACATAACCGTCGCCGAGCTCACGGCCGAGCTCATCTTGAACCCACCCGTGTAGCACCCTTGTCTTTTGATTAGAGCGTACCCCATACTGCTGCACCATCCGATAGGATTCTTGCATCGCGGTCAAGAAACGCTCTGTTCTGGTGGTTGATGACATATCTTTAGCCTGAACATTCGATTGGACGGGCACTACGCCAAAGTCGCGCGTACCTTTTCGGGGGCGCAGGCGTGCATTACGGCCTGGGTGGACGCGATTTGGGGGCGGGCGGCGATGACGCGGACGAGGGCCACGTCCAAGCCCTCGGCCAACTTGGCGAAGGCGGCGGCGGCTCCGTCCGGCTTGCCGTAGTAGCCCACGGCCAGCAGAGCGTCGGACGGGTAGGCGTCGGCCACGGCGTCCATGTCGCCGCCGTCGCGTCGGATGGCGTCTGCGCCGGCCAGTTCCTCGGTGTAACCCATGCGCTCGAAGTGGGCGCGGTAGCCGAATTGACGCTCGCGGTCCGTGGGGACGGCGGCTCCCAGCGGGTAGCCCAGGCAGTTCTTGGCGAAAGAGCGGCGGGCCACGTCCTCGTCGTCGTCCACGCAGATGCGGATGTACTCCACGACCTTGACCTCGGAGGGATCGCGGCCCACGCGCTCTGCGCCTTCGGCGATGCGGTCGCGGCTCCAGGCGATCTGCTCGGGCGTGCACCAGTTGAGGCAGACGCCGTCGGCGATTTCGCCGGCCAACCGCAGCATCTCGGGGCCCAGGGTGCCCAGATAGACGGGCGTGTTGGGCGCGGGCCGGATGGCCATGCGGATGTTGTTGTAGTTGATGTACTCGCCCTGGTGGGACACCCGCTCGCCGTTGACCAGTCCCTTGATGGTGGTGAGGTAGTCGCGCATGAGGTTCAGGGCGGACACGCGGGGGAATCCCAGGTCGCGGCGGTTGGCCGGTCGGTAGGCGCTGCCCGCGCCGATGCCCATGATGAACTTGCCGCCGGTCTGCTGGCTCAGGGTCCCGCCGGACATGGCGAACCCGATGGGGGTCCTGTGCATGACGGGCGACACGCCGATGCCTGTGGTGAGGCCGCCTTCAACGACGTCGCAACTGGCCTGCCAGCGGGTGGCGCACACCTGGAAGGAATCGGTGCCGATGTTCTCGGGAGTCCAGATGCTCTCGTAACCCAGTTCCGCCGCCTCGCGGGCCAGGTTGGCCTGGTCGTCCCAGTTCATGCCCAGGGTGTGGTCAAGTCCGACGCCGATTTCCATTGGGGGTTCCTCCTGCGGAGTGTCAAGCAAGTGCAAATTTGAGCACGATTGTACCATGCAGGGTTGAGCCCGACCCCCGGTGCTATAATCGGCGCCGCTTCGTGAGGGAGGGTTCAAACAGTTGGCCAGATTGGTCAAAAGACCGGGGCTCGGCGGGAGAGCCACCGAGACCTTCGGGTCTTTCCGGACCCGCGACTTTTCGTTGGTCTGGGTGTCAGCGAACATCGCCATGGCCGGCCGGCAGATGGAGGTCATAGCCGTTCTGTGGCTGGTGCTGGAGCTGACCGGCGACCCGCTGCTGGTTGGCCTGGCCGGCGGTTCGGCGCTGGGGCTGGCATTCCTGTCCGTGTTTGCGGGAGCGGTGGTGGACCGCCTGCCGCGGCGGCTGTTGATGGCGGGCGGGCAGTTCGTTGCGGCGGCGCTGGCGTTCGTACTGATGGCGCTGCTGCTGACCGACGGCCTGAAGGTGTGGATGATCTTCGTCATCATCATGGGCGGGGGAGCGTTCCGCACGATCGAGTTGCCGGTGACCAACGCGCTGCTGATCGACACCGTGCCCCGGGAGCGGCTGACCAACGCAGTGGCCATGTTGGGCCTGGGACAGAATCTCACCCAGTTCGTGGGGCCGATCGCGGGCGGGTTTCTCTACACGCCGCTCACGCCGGCCGGGCTGTTCGGTTTCATCGGGGTCTTCTACGTGATCGGCGGTGTGATGGCCCTCATGGTGCGTACCCGCAACACCACCACTGGGAACACCACGCCTCGTCAGATCATCATCGGGGTAGCCGAGGGCCTGCGGCACGTCTGGCAACGCAAGGAGCTATTCATGGCTCTGCTCATTGCCGCGATGTACAACGTCACGGGCTTCCCGTTCACCACCGCGCTGATGCCCATATTCGCCCACGACACGTTGATGGGTGGTGTGGAAGCCCTCGGACTGCTGAATGGCGCGATGGGCGCCGGCGCGGTCCTGGGTGCGTTGGTCGTGGCAGGGCTGGGCAATTTGCGGCGGCAAGGATGGTGGCTGGTCTGGGCGGTCAACGGAGGGTGGCACGGGTCGATGATCCTGTTCGCCGTCGTGGTGATGACCCTGCCCGGCCTGCTGCCGTATGGCGTGGTGCTGGCGATTGCGATGGCGATCAAGGTGATGACCGGCATCGGCCGCTCGGTGTCGCTGGTGCTGGTGATGACGGTGCTGATGGGCAACTCCGACCCGGAATATCGAGGGCGCATGGGCGGGATGCGCGTCCTGGCGATTCAGGCGCACTTTCCGGCAAGCGCGCTGAACGGGTGGATGGTGACGCAGATCGGAGCGCCGCTGACGGCGTTGTCGCTGGGGATCGCGGGGACGGTGGCTGTGTTCCTGTGCCTGCTGTCGCGTCGGCTGCGGGACGCGTGAGGGCGGAGGCGCGAGAGCGGGAGCGGTCAGGAGCGGGTTGCTGGCGTGGTGGGTTCGACCGTGGAATCCGTCGTCATAGCCGGCCGACTGGACAGGCCGTGGCGCATGAACACGCCGGCTGCGCACAACAGCAGCGGCGCAAAGCTGACCACGATCAACGACAACCGCACGTCATCCGTGGCCTGCTGTATGGAACCTGCCACCAAGGGCCCGATGGCGATGCCGGCGGAGCTGGACATCTGGATAAAGGACAGGCTCACGGCGATCTCGCGCGGCCGAATGCCCGGGAGGTGGAATGGCGTGGAGTAGAGCACAGGCCAGAACCCGAATGCGACCCCGTTGAAAAACGTGAGCGCCAACAGCAGCGGCAATGACCCGGTCACGGTCATGCCGACGAACGTGGCCGCGGCCACGCAGCCGTTGGTGATCAGGATGGCGCGGGCACGGTCGGATACCATGACCACCCACCCAAATACCAGACCCGAAATGCCCCCCATCAGGACGCCCACGGCCAAAATGCCGCCGGACCAGATCAAGGGCATCTGGTAAGTGTCCAGCATGAGGGTTGGGTAGAAGCTGAGGAAGGCCGACCACGCGGACGCGGCGCCGGCGAACCCGAGGC
>JAJDXU010000258.1 GCA_022823105.1 Dehalococcoidia bacterium | reverse complement strand
TAGCGAAGGCTGTTGCCGACAATCCGGTTGTGATTCGACCCGTCCTCCAGCAAAATCCCGGCAGAGTCCGCGGTGTCGCACCAGAACCGGTCTGTATAGCGTATGCAGTTCTCGGCGCGGTTGCCGGACACCTCGTTGTCGCAGGATGCCAACAGGTATATCCCCACGTTCCCGCAGTGCGAAGCGTCGTTCCCCCGGATTACGTTGCGCTCGCATCGGACCAGGGTGATCCCGTTGAAATTGTTACCGACCAGGTTGTTCTCAATGGCGCTGTCTCGGACGTTGCGGAGATATATCCCTCCGCCGAACCCCTCTTCCACCGGTGCTTCAATATCCGGCAGCCAGCCGACGTCCAGCGGGTTGGTATTGTCTGATACGACGCAGTGCCGGATGGCCAGGTTCTTGACGTTTTCGGCGCGAATCCCGTAGTGAAAACCCATCAACACACCGTGCGTGATGGTCACGTCCTGGCAATCGTGGATCCAGACGCCAACCCCGCTTGCGCCCTCGCCGTCCAGCACCACGCCGGACAGGTCAAGGGCCATCCCATCGGTGCAGATTTCCAACAGTATCCCATCCGGAGGCGACGCCTGCAGTCCCGGATAAAGCGACGTCTGGAACGTCTCCTTCGTGTAACGGTCGGGGATTACGGAAACATGGTTCATGGGCGTTCCGGGCGTCCCGCCAAATCGAGCGCCAGGCCGACGCCGGCCGGCATTCAATCAGTGTCAATGGGTTCGCACAGGCAGTTGTACCGCATCGTTGGCCGTCAAGCATCCACAGATCGCATCCTAGGATTATCCGGTGACGCCATTTCGGCCTCGAGCAAGCCGGAAAAGTTGACGAGTTTGTCCTGGAGCCTTCTTGAGAACGTAACGAGGTTGGATAATGTACCCGCGTCCCGCCGATCGGTCCGGGCCAGCAGCCTCAACAAATCGCCATTGACATCGTCAAGAAACCGTCGCAGTTCTCGCGAACGTTCGGCCACATCGGGCCTCCGGCGCTCTTGCAGGGCCGATTGGATGTCATCGAACAATGCCAGGGTATGGTTCGATATCCCCCGGACCATCAATAGAACGTCGCCCTCCAGTTCAATGTAGTTGCTGGCCAACGTCCTCTTGACGTTAAACATGTCGTCGATCGAATCGTAAACCTGAAACAGATAGTCGAACTGTGTGTTGAGCTCGAGAAGATCGCGCGAATCGTCCTCACGCACCACCGATGCAACAGCGGCGGAAAAGTAGGAAACATACTCCTTTTCCAGGAATGCGACGTGCTCCAATCGTTTGGACGCCGCCTCCGCAATGCTGCGATAACCGGATTCGATGCTGAGTGATACGAGAGTGTATGTTTCTCGCAGATACGCCAGAAGTTCGTCCCTTTTCTCTCTCAGCTCAACTCTCATGGCATCATACGCGATCTGCTGGTTGTACTCTGGAACAGCCAGTCTTTGCAGGTTCAGATCGTCGTCCGGTATGAGCTTGTCGACCAGCCGCGTGAAGGGTTTGATGATGGCCAGAAAGATCATCGTGTTTATGACGTTGAACGCGAGATGAGCATTGGCCAGCATTATGGCCGGGTCAACGTCGACTGCGGCGATCATTCCCCCAAACACCGCCAGGAAAGGCAGCGCGATGATCACGCCGCCAACATTGAAAATGAGGTGGCTCAGCGCTGTTTTTTTGGCAGCGGAGTCCATATTCAACATGGCGATTAACGCGGTGATGGTGGTGCCGATATTGGCCCCCATAACCAGCGGAATCGCGTTTTCGAGACTGATCAAGCCCTGCTGGGCGAATACGATGGCGAGTCCCGTTGTGACCGCACTCGACTGGACCAACGCTGTGAAAAGGCATCCCACCAGTACGGCCAACAGAATGTTCTGTGGCTGCAACAGGTAATCCCGCAACAGAGGTTCGTTCTGCAGAGGTCCCACGGCCGCCGAGATCAGGTTCAGACTGAAGAAGACGAAACCGAAATAAAAGATCGATTTGCCGAACACTGAAATTTTTGAGTGGGCCAACGAGAGGATGAAGCCCAATATCACAAAAGCCGGAGCAAAGGCCGTGAGTTTGAATGCCACCAGCTGTGCCGTGACCGTCGAGCCGATGTTCGCGCCGAAAATAATTCCGACACTGTTCTCGAAAGACAGCACGCCGCTGTTGACGAGGCTGACTGCAATCACCGAAGTGGCCGAACTGGATTGAATGGCAGCTGTAACCAGCGCGCCGATCACTACGCCGATTGCCGGAACGCGCGTCGCCCGGGCCAGAAACGTCCGAAACCTTTCGCCCGAAATTCGCTCGATCTCGGCTGTAAAGTGCTCCAGACCAAAGACGAATAGAATGATGGCGGTCAGTCCGGCCAACAGGATCTGAAAATACTCCATCGTGGCCCTTCAGTTCCTCCCTCAGGGTCAAATTGGCGGATCCGCTGATTCGGACATCATTATTGCTGCGGGGTCGCGAAGCGTTTGCAGCTGCAACCGAGCCCCGGCAGGCGGACGGTGAGGCTCGTGCCGGGGGCGACCAGTCCGGCCCCGACGGGCGCCCCCGTTCAGTTCAGGCTCGGCCGCCCCGCGGACTCCGGTCCGCTCCCGCTGAACCCCGGGTGATTATCCAGGTCCGATGCGTCGTCCTGGTGCTGGCCCCGCAGCACGCAGTGCCCGCACACCTTGCACACCGGATGCCGGTTGGCGAACTTGGGGTGGGGAATGTTGCACGTCGGAGCGTCGGGCCGCTCGCAGCGCGGACAGCCCTCGCAACTCCGGTGCCCGGCGCCGCTGCCGGTTTGGGTGCGCGGTTCTAGGACTGTGACCATGATCCGGTGTTGTTCCTATGCGTGTAGATGGCAGGCCGCCGCACCGGACCAACCTCGTCGGTGCGGCGCCCTGCGAATGGCCAGGATGTTGGAATGCCGGGTCAGCCCCAGATTGCTGCCACCCGGTACGCCAGCTGGGTGTTCGACTCGCGCACGTCCACGATCTCGGCCGGAGTGTCGCCCAGGATGCCCAGGGCGATTATCCAGTTCAGGATCTCGTGGTCGCCCGAATCCTGGATCTCCTCCGGCGTGAGCTCTGCCAGCTTGCTCCCTTGACCCGATTTCACCCACTCCAGGTTGCGGCGGTCCGTCTCCACGTCGATCTGCCGGCACTGGAACTTGTGGGCCAGGAAGCTGTGCGACCAACTCGACGACGCCACCACCGCCACCCGCTCGTCCCTGGTGTCCAGGAACCTGCGGATGCCCTGCCCAAGCTGGTAGCACCGCTTGGGCGTCGGACGGGGCGGGTAGTCAGGCCCGGCCTCCTCGCCATAGCAGTTCACAAAGAGCGGCAGCAGCGGGAACTTGCCATCCGGGTCCAGGAAAACCAGCGGGTTGATGATCGCGTGGGCCAGCCCCCAGTCCCAACCTTTGAGCGCGCTGGACGACGCCATGTCGAACCCGTCCCGGATCAGGAAATTCCGCATGTCCCGGGAGAAATCCTTGGGGCACTGGAAGGTGAACTTGGTCTCCGGCTCGGCGTCCCACAGGTTGGTCCGGGCGGCCCCTCTCTGGAACGGATAGCCGTCAACCTCTGCGCCCGTGTACAGGCAGAAGGGCGGCAGGTTGTCCTGCAGGAAATTCTCCGCCTGGTCATCGCCGATCACCATGACCACGTCGGGATTCCATTCGTGCAGCCGGTCGCGCATGATCTCAAACGATTCGATGACCTTCTTCTGGTCGCTGATGTCCCGGCTGAGGCCGTTGTCGTCACCCAATTCTGCCAACAGCGCGGCGGGCGCTTCATAGCCCGGCACGCGGGCAAATACTCGTTCCCGACCTTTGGCCCAAACCTCGGGCGGGGTGAGAATGATTGGACCGTGCGAACATCCCAATCCCAGTAATTCAGCCATGTCGCCCTCCTGCCTGCCGCTCAGGCCCGTGTGGTTCGATCTCATCCGTTTGCCCGATTTTATGTATCCGCGCCCGGCCCTGTCAATTTGCCCCGAAAGCCTTGTCCGGGTGGTGGGTTCATATGACCCCGGCTCATCGACACTCTAACCGCCGCTGGACCGTCGTTTCATTCCGCCCTCCGTGCTTAAACGCGCACTACGTCCGGCAGCACGCGGCCCGGCAGGCCCTGATCCCATAGAAACAGTTACGACAGATGCAGACCCAAATCGACTCGCGCTCGTCGTCCTCAACATCGTGGTGATCGTGGTCATGCTCGCCGCCCAAATTCTCCCGTCCTTCCTTGATGAAAAACGGGATGAGGATCAACGACGCCACAGGGTCGGCCCACCACCACGCGAGCAGAACATTGAACGCCAGCCCGACCAGCACCGCCAGGTCCTGCAGGTCACAGAACAGGCTTTCCACAGCCTCCGCCCTGAGCGCCCGGGACTGCATCCTGGCCGCCACCCGCATCTTCGCCACGTACAGGACGGTCATCACGACCGCGCTGGCGACGGCTATCCCTACCCCGATTAGGCTCGGCTCCGGCCTCGGCAGCCATCCCACCAGGCTCGCGACCGAGTGCGCCGCCACGTATGCCGCCAGCAGGAAGAACGTCATCCCCACCAACCGCTGCGCCTTTGATTCCGCCTCCTCTTCGTCATGCCCGGCCTGCTCCCTGGTCAATCGCCACACCAGGACTCCGCCGGCGAACAGTTCGATAACGCTGTCAGCGCCGAACGCGATCAGCACTACGCTGCCGGCCCGACCGCCGGCCCAGAACGCGACCACGGCCTCGGCCAGGTTCCAAACCAGCCCAACCATCACCAGGATCAACGCCGTGCGGCGGAGGTTATCGGATTGCGACATCGGAACAGTCTGCTCACGTGTGCGTCTCGGCAACGCCTAATCTGTCGGCTATCGCCGGAATCATCAAGGTATAGCGCATCCTATCGGGAAACCGGTTCAAACTCCAGCCTGCGGCGATTGTCCGAATTTGCGATTTTACCGCCCGTGGAGAGCCTCACTTCGGGAAACACTCGATGGAAAGACGCGCAGAAAAACCCTGCCTCCGCCGTTCGATGTTGTAGGATTCTGCGGACATCACAGCCTTGGCGAATAACCGGCTGTGTTGAATACGCAACACAGGAGACTGATCATGGCACAACAACCTATCAGGGTGGGACTCATCGGCGCCGGCGGAAACGTACGCAACCGCCACATCCCCGGATTCCACGGCGTGGACGACTGCGAGATCCTCGCCGTCGCCAACCGTACCGTCCAATCCGGCCGCGTGGTTGCCGACCAGTTCAACATCCCCAGAGTGTACCCCAATTGGCGGGAATTGCTGGACGATGACGAGATCAATGCCGTGTGCATCGGCACCTGGCCATATATGCACCGCACCATGACCCTGGCCGCCCTGGAGGCTGGGAAGCATGTATTGACCGAGGCCCGCATGGCCAACGACGCGGCGGAAGCCCGCGAAATGCTGAACGCGTCACTGGCCCATCCTGACCTCGTCTGCCAGTTGACTCCGACCTCAACCAGCTACGATATCGACAACGTGATCAAGGGCCTCATCGACGATGGGCATTTGGGCGAACTGCTGTCCGTCGATTTCACCTCCCTTCAGAACAACTTTGCCGACCTCGACAGTCCCGTCCACTGGCGGCAGGACCGCGCCCTCAGCGGCCACAACACGCTGAACATCGGCGCGTCCTATGAGTCGATGATGCGCTGGCTGGGCCGGGGAACCCGCGTGATGGCGATGTCCAAAATTCACGTGCCCTACCGGCCGGACGCAACCGGACACCTCACCTCCGTATCAATCCCCGACCACATCGACATCCTATACGAACTTGCCAACGGCGCCCAGGTTCACATGCAGATGAGCGCCACGTCCGGCCTCAATCGCGGCAACCAGATCTGGATGTTCGGTACCAACGGAACAATCCACGTGGACTCACAGCGCCGGGTGTGGGCCGGCAAGCGGGGCGATTCGGAACTGTCCGAAGTGCCCAACCCACCGGAGACTCGGGCCCGGTACCGCGTCGAGGAACAGTTCACCAACGCCATACGTGGCACCGAAACGGTGGACATGGTCGCCTTCGAGACGGGGGTGCACTACATGGAGTGGACCGAAGCGGTGCATCGCAGCGCAACCACGGGTCAGGCGGTTCACCTTCCCCTTTAGGTTCCCGCACTAGCTCCACAACCGTTGGGAGGCCAGGGCCGCTCCCTCGGCCAGGGCCTCCAGCTTGGCCCACATGATGGATGGGTGAACCCGCGGATTGAACGCGCCCTGGGAAAAGCCGCAGTCGGCGCCGGCGATGACGTTCTCGCGGCCCAACAACCGAGCGTAGTTGGTGATCCGCTGGGCTACCAGTTCCGGGTGCTCCACTATGTTGGTGGTGTGGGCGATCACTCCGGGGGCCAGGATCTTGCCCTCAGGCAGCCTGGTGGTCTCCC
>JAJDXU010000049.1 GCA_022823105.1 Dehalococcoidia bacterium | reverse complement strand
GTGCTCGTCCGGCGTGTAGCCCTGAATCTGGAAGACTCCGGCCTGCTCGAGTTCGATCAGGAACAGGGTCCGTTCCTCATCCTTGGCCTCCACCGTCAGCGTGAGCGTGACTTCCTGAGCGCCTCCGGAAACCTCCCTGGCGCTGGAGCGGATGTTCAACTGCGTTTGGGGGGTGACCCGGGTCGCAAAGACATCCGGCGCCTGCGGCGATTCGAACGAGAAATCCTTGATATAGATTTTCTGCAGCACCAGTTGCTTGGATAGGCTCTGGGCCTGGTCTTGTTCTGCCATGGTTTCCTCAATTCATCCGATACAGCGCCGGGAGCGGCCTCGCCAGCGAAGCGTAAATGACTTAGCGCCCTTCCGCCAGCAAGGTATCCAGTTCTCCGGAAGCCTCAAGGGCGCGCAGTTCCGTGTACCCGCCAATGTGCTGCCCGCCGATGAAAACCTGCGGAACGCTGCGCCGGCCGCTCAGGTCGATCATTTCCTGCCGGCGTTCCGGGTTGCCGAGGATGTTGATCTCGATGAAATCCGTGTCCTTCTTCATCAGCAGGCGCTTTGCTGCGGCGCAGTAGCCGCAGAACGGAGAGGAGAACACGATGACGTGACTGGCGCTGGGATCGGGGAGGCTCATTTGACCAGCGGCAGGTTTTCCGAGCGCCACTGAGCCAGGCCGCCCTTCAGGCTGAAGACGCTCTCGAAGCCCGCCTTGCGCAGGCTGCTGGCCGCCTTGCCGGAGTTGATGCCGTTCTCGCAGACGGTGAGCAGGACCTTGTTCTTCCTCTTCAGGGGCGGACGATCCGACTGGAGGGCTTCCAGCGCGATGTTACGGGCATTCACGATGTGTCCGTTGCCGAATGCCTCGGCGGGCCGAACGTCGACGATCATGGCGCCCTTGTTGATGATGCGGAGCGCGTCTGCCGAGGAGACCTGGAACAGCCCGCGCGACTTGAGCTTGATTTCGTAGAACATGACGGCCGACCAGGTCGCCAGCAGAGCCAGAACGAGGAACAGGTTGTTTTGGGCGAATTCGACCAGACGTTCCATGGAATTCCCGCGTTTGCAACCCCGTCATCGGGGCGCGGCATTATAACAACGACCCGTTCGCGCGTTATCCTGTACATCGCCATGATCGCTGTTCCTCCGGTCGCCCGTTTGCCTGGTTCGCCAGGGGATTGGCGGCTCCTGCGAAGCCGGATGCCGCCGGGCCTTTTCAAGGCGCTGGTGGTCTGCGTTGCGCTTGTTCCTTCGGTCGGCGCGCAGCAAACCGGAGCGCCGACGGTCGAGGCCGTGCAGGCGGAGATTCGCGCCCTGCAGCAGCGGCTCGAGCGCCAGAATCGGGAACTGGACGCCGGGCAGCAGGCATTGCGGGACCAGGAAAGGACGATCGCGGCCGGTACGCGCGAACTGTCCGGCATTCGCGACGACCTCGAGACACAGAGCCAGCAGGCCGGACGGCTTCGCGCGCAAGCCGCCGAGGTGGGTGAACGTCTGACCGCTGAACGCCAGGAATTGGCGGAACAGATTCGTACGGCCTATCTCTCCGGGCGGCGGGAGATGACGAAGCTGCTGCTCAACCAGGAGAGTCCGGCGCGGCTGGGCCGCCTGCTGGTCTACTACGACTATCTGAACCGCGCTC
The DNA here is from genome assembly GCA_022823105.1 of Dehalococcoidia bacterium. GTDB lineage: Bacteria > Chloroflexota > Dehalococcoidia > Lucifugimonadales > UBA3495 > Bin87. The sequence goes on along the minus strand of JAJDXU010000049.1, from coordinate 1,227 downwards.
GCGGCGAGCGGATCGGCGCGGTCAGCCGCAATCTCGAGGAGCAGGAGCGCCTGGCGGTTGAGAGCGAGCAGGTGGTCGCGGAACTGGCTTCCCTGGAACAGGCACAGGCAGATGAGCTGGCGGGCCTGGTGAGCGCCCGGGAGGAGCGGCGGCGGGTCCTGGCCCGGATCGAGGAGGACATGCGGGGCGCGGACAGCGAGCTGCAGCGACTCCTGGAAGAGGAACGGCGCCTCACCGAGGTCGTCGCCGAAGTGGACGCAATGGTGACGGAATTCCCCACCGACCTGGCGATCGACTTCAGGGACGCCAGGGGAAGCCTGACGTGGCCGGTCCCGGGCGCGTTGATCAACGACTATGGCGATTCCCGCGTTGACGGCCAGTTGCGCTGGAACGGCGTGATGGTCGGCGCGGCGCAGGGCTCGCTGGTTCGCTCGGTGCACGCCGGAAGGGTGGTCTACGCGGACTGGCTTCCCGGGTTGGGACTGCTGGTCATCGTCGACCATGGCATGGGCTACATGAGCCTCTACGGCCACAACGAAGCCATCCTGACCGAGTCGGGCACCGGTGTGGCGGCGGGGCAGCCCATCGCCCAGGTGGGCGACTCCGGAGGGCAGCGGCAGAGCGCGCTGTATTTCGAGATTCGCGAGGACGGCGATCCCATCGATCCCCGTCCATGGATGAACGCCCGGCTGTCCCGCTGAGCGCATCGTAAGCAAGGTCGCGGATGCGCGTCTATTCAACAACCGGGCCGCCTGTGTTATTGTGCGGGGTCCGGACCAAATGGCGATGCTGATCGTATACCATTGAATTTAAAAAGGTTTTTTCCCGTCTTGCTGGGTTCCGTGTTGGGACTGGCGGCATTTGTGGGTTTCTACGTGGTGGATACCGACCCGGTCCGGCCCGACTCGGATGGCCGACAGGTCGAACCTGTCGAGTTGTTCGCCGAAGTCATGGAGCGCATCCGCGAGGAATACGTGGATTCCGTGGACGAGGCGGACCTGGTGGAAGACGCCATCCGGTCGATCATCGCCGACCTGGATGAGCATTCCAGGTTCCTGGACGAAGACGCTTACGCGGATATCCTCATCAGCGCTGCCAGCCACTACTCCGGGGTGGGGCTGGACGTTTCGGTGGACGACGGCAAGGTCACCGTGGTGGCGCCGCTGGAGGGCACGCCCGCGGAGCGCGCCGGCATTCTGCCCTACGACGTGGTCGTCTCGGTGGACG
>JAJDXU010000184.1 GCA_022823105.1 Dehalococcoidia bacterium | reverse complement strand
GCTCGTGGTTCGACAGGCTCCCGCCGTAGGCGGACGTTCCGCACCATGAGCGGGACGTGCGGCGCTGCGTGAGGCGTAGACGGACGCAACCTAGTTTGTACGTATCGGGGTCAAGGGCGTGTAAATGGGCCAACGTCACAGATTGTCTGACCTCTGAAAATCGTGTAATCTGCCTATTGACTTATAATTATGTGTACACTAATATTCACAGCCACATAGAGCGAAAGACCAGATGGCGTACTGCCGTTTTCGACATCTACAGGCAACCACGTCATCGATCCCATGCGAATCCAGCGACACGACTAACCGACCGGCCGAGGAAAGATGATGAAACACCAGTCGAATTTCATCCGCTCCGTCAAGACATGGCGCCTGGCAGCGGTATTTGCCATCCTCGCCATCGCGGTGGTGGCGTGCGGCGGCAGCGCTCCCGCCGCGCAAACTGCGCCGGCGCCCGTGGAGGTTACACGGATTGTCGAGCAGCCGGGGCCGGAAGTCACCCGGGAGGTGCAGGTGGAAGTGACGAGAGAAGTTCCCGTGGAGGTCACCCGCGTGGTCTCAGAATCCTCCCCCTCCGATGATCCGGGCAAGCTGATCATCTATTCGGGTAGAAGCGAGACACTGGTCGATCCCATCATTCAGCAGTTCAAAGGGACGACGGGCATCGACGTGCAGGTGAAATACGGGGGCACCGCGGCGCTGGCGGCGACCCTGCTTGAAGAAGGGTCCAATTCGCCGGCCGACGTTTTCTACGCGCAGGACCCTGGAGGTCTGGCCGCCGTTTCGGAGATGATGACCGAACTGCCGGCCGACATCATTGAGTTGACGCCCGTGTGGGCCCGATCCGAGCAGGGCAGGTGGGTCGGCATCACGGGGCGGGCCCGGGTGGTGGTGTACGGGACCGACAAGCTCACCGGGGAGGACTTGCCGGACGACCTGTGGGGGTTCACCGAGCCGGAGTGGAAGGGACGCGTGGGCTGGGCGCCGACCAATGGATCATTCCAGGCCATGGTGACGGCTCTTCGCGTGGGCTGGGGCGAGGAGCGCACCGAGGAATGGCTGCGGGCGATGATCGACAACGACGCAACGATCTATCCCAAGAACACCCCGCAGGTGGCGGCGGCGGCGTCAGGCGAAATCGACGTGGGGCTGGTCAACCACTATTACCTGCACCGCTTCCTGGCCGAGGAGGGTGAGGGTTTCCCGGCGCGGAATGCCCACCTGCGGGCCGGCGGGCCGGGCTCCATCGTGCTGGTTTCGGGGGCCGGAATCCTGGAGACTGCGGACAATCCGGACAACGCCGAGGCGTTCATCCGGTTCCTGCTCAGTTCGGTGGGGCAGCAGTATTTTGCCGGCCAGACATTCGAATATCCGATGGTTGAGGGGGTGCGTCCATCGGTCCTGCTGACTCCCATCGGCGACATAGCCCAACCGGAGATCACGCTGGCGGATCTGGCAGACCTGGCCGGGACGCAGGAGTTGCTGCAAAAAGTGGGTGCGCTGCCGTAGCGGCCGGCAACGCACCATTTCCTGCCCATTCGGGACTCATACGCCCCGCTAGATAGCCCCGCTAGACCCAGGGCACGGCCTCAACAGCGTGTGATAGTTATTATCAATAGGTCGTGGGGGATGACACGCCGTCAACTATGCAGGCCCTCTGATCCGTGGAACAATGGTGGCGGGGAGTTCCGCCTGCTGGCCATAGGCACCCGATTGAGGGTCGGGCAAGACGGTGAATAGCCCACCGTTTCACGGGTTCGAATCCCGTACTCCCCGCGCGATCAGGGTACACCACGCCGGTATCCGGGCGCTAGTATGGGCGGTTTAGTTTGAGCGACGGCGTCTGGTCCGCAGGCACTATTTGGCTTCCTGCATTCGGCTTCCGCACCAATCCTTGAATTCCTCTTCTCTGATCCAGGTTATCCTTCTCGGGTCATCCCTTCCCCACACGACATCGGCGTGTCGGCGTTCCCACTCGGACGCGATCTGGGCCGCATTGGACTGCAAGTGCCATCCGTCTCGTTTAGTCATGTTGTACGGGAATGTTGCGGCTTCCAGGGCTTCCGCTTGGATGCAGGTCATGTTGTCGCTGATACGCGCTTTCGGTTCGAGCGGGAGATTGGGGAGTTCGTGGGACACTCCATCCTCCCAATGGCTCCCATCACGCCAACGCAAGTTCATGCCTGCCCGTTCCTGATGTAACGCTTCTCCCTCTAGTCGGTACCGTTCCTCTAAAGTTTCGGGGACGGGAGTGGAAGTTGGAGCAGGGGTTGGCGTGTTCGCAATCGGTTCAGTGTAGCAATTCTCGGGGTATCTGGTCCGCAATTCAGCCTTGATTTCATTTGTCAATGGGAACGTGTAAGTTTCGCCCATGGTGATGGTCATGCTGTCCGCATTCGTGTTCACCATCTGGCGAAAGATTTCAAAATCTGTCGGACGGGGTGGCATACCGGTATGCCTGTCCAGAAGTAACGAAGGTAAATGCTCCCAAGCGCTTTCATTCCCCCACTCGCCAATGTTCACTCGCCAATAGAACTGGTTGATTGGCATATCGTTTCCGGCAGTGAATGTTAGCGTCGGCCTCTCTATTTCGGTCACGACGCAGCCGATTTCGATGAAGGGGTTGTTAGCGCTCGGTGTTCCGTTGAGCCTGATCCAATTGCCGCCGATATCTTCCATTGACGGCGGCGAGCCGCACGCGACGGTGAGGGCTATAAACGCAAAAACCGCCCAAATCTGGGCGGCATTTATAGCGCGGTAGTGGCGTAATGCCAGTGACAAGAACCTCATTGTGGCACCTCCCTTGCGACCACGGATGGCTACTTGCTACGGTCGCCGGGTCCGTTGATGAGACCGCAAGAGAGGCATGGAAGCCATCCCGTGCAAATGTCTCATTCAACAGGCTGGACAGGACGCCCAGGACCCTCGACCGTAGCGTGTTCATTCCATCACGGGGATTGATTGGCTGTCAATCATCAAGGGAGCACGCTCGTCCCACGGCAGCGTAGTCCCATGAACAAAGAATAGAAAATGAGTAACCCCACTCAGGTAACTCAATTACGAGCGAGCGGGGTGTAGGTTTATCATGGGGGTATGGAGGTGCTGCTAACGTCGTGGCGCTAGAAATGCGATCATGCCGAGCATGACGTAGCAAACGGTGGCGACGCGGGTGAAGTCGAACAAGGCTTCGGTTGGTATCATCATCTACCTCCGGTAGGGGCCTTCGCAAACGGTTGCTGACCTTGGGTGCGTTGGCCCTGAAATTTATTTGTATCAGTTTATCATGAAGCTCTGTTGCTCTGTTCTAGATGTGGTCATGCTGCGTAGGTCAACGCGTCCTTCACCATTTGCGACATTACCGCGCTTGCCGTCAAATTGTCAGGCCACGCGAACGGCTCCGGCCAGAGCGTGCCCACGACAAATGCACCGAGCGCGTGGCTATGACGACGGTAGCCCAGCCGGCCGGCCCGGGTCTCCACGGCCCGCAGGAAATCCGCCCCGATGCTATCCTGTGCCGCCGCCAGCACGTACGCCACCGGGCGGCGCACTCGCAGGAACCGGAGCACAAACGCGAATACTTCATCCGGTGCGTCGCCCAGGTCAGCGGCCAGCAGATCAAACGCAGGTACCCGGCTTTGGTCCGAAATGTCTAGGATTTCTTTGCCTGCCGGGTGGGCGTACACGACTTCCAGTCCGGCGTCACGGGCGGCGTCACTCATGCCCCCGAGATCAGCAACACGGAGCACCCCAGATGGTGGGAGCGGTGTCCGGGGAC
>JAJDXU010000229.1 GCA_022823105.1 Dehalococcoidia bacterium | reverse complement strand
GTTCAGCTTGATCACGGTGGAGGCGTCGGGGTCAGTGGTCGTGGGTGTAACCGTAACCTGGTTCACCGGGAACGCCACTGAGGAGGTGTAGTTCGTCGTTCCGGATGTGAAGCCTGGAATAAGCCGAATGGCATTGTTGCTGCCGTGCGTGAGCGCCAGGTTGCTCAGGGTCGCATCTTTCGAGACAATGCCGTCCAAGACAATGCCGTCCAGAATCATTACAAGCGAGACACCCTCCACAAAGTCCGGGTTCGTGTGCTCCGATGCGGGGATCCCGTCCAGGTGGAATTCATCGTGGACCGTGAAACCGAACGAGCTGTCCTCACCGTTCGACAACTTCCCACGCGGGTTATAGTCTCTCCGATTGTCGCCGTTTCCTACGAATCTGATGTAGTAGTTCGTGCTTGGCTGAAGCAGCGGGCAGCTCTGCGAAAGTGCGAAATAGCTGGGATCCGGCCCTCCAACGGAGCCGTGCTCGATCACGGTGAGGTCGCACAGTTTCGTATCGAGTGCGTTCTGGTTGTCGCTGTAGAGTTCCAGGGTGAAGGTCTCGCCGTCCGTTGCGCCGGTGCGACCGCCGGCACGATAGAAATAGAGCCCTATGGACGTCAGGCGGTAACCGCGCGGGTTGGCGCCTGTGGTGAACCCCTGAGCGAACCTGCCATTGTCTCCACTGGAAAAACGGAATGTGCCCTCAGCGGGATTATTCCTGACCAGAACCCGCCAGCTGGTCTCGACGACTATGGTGTAGGTCTGCATGCTGACCGTGTCTCCCGCCGTGACCTCCACCGTGATGGTATTGGAACCCGCGTCCAGGGTGATGGTACCGTCGGCGTCCGTCACCCCGTCTAGCTTGATCGCCGCCGTGGCGTCAGAAGCGCTGGCAGTTGCGTTGACCGTAACTGTTCTGAAGAGAGCAATGGCGGTGTATTCGGTGGTGCCCGAGTCAAACCCAGGGTCGAGCGAAATAGTGTCACCGTTGGAATCTGTGATCTCAAGGGCGCTCAAAGTGGCGTCCGTGCCTTGCATCTGAGGGACCGATAAAACCGAGCCGCTGGTGGATATCTGCCCGGAGTTGGATACATCGGGCGTTGAGCGGGAGTCCGCCTGGGCTTCGTCTCCCGCGAACACGACCATGATGGCCAGCAGGGCCGCCATTATTGTCAGGGAAATTTTGTTGATGGTAAGGCGACGCATCGTTCACTCCTTTGATATGTGTGGCTGGCTGGACTGTTTCGGACGCGAAGCGGAGGCATTTGAAAAACCGCGAGGCTCCGATTGGCCGGACGCAGGGTGAACTGCCGGACCGGTTCGCCAACCGGCCAGCCGGCTCACTCCGAGCAGAGTGGTCCCGCGGCATGAGGTGGCGACCCAGGTCAGCCTTTCACACCATCCCGCGGACGGGATCACCTGGAGAGAGCACGCATTCTTCCGACGTTTTGAGCGGAACCGCAGCCTGGCAACCCTTTCTCCTGGCAACCCTTTCTCCTGGCAACATTCCTCACCTAACCGGCAACATCGCGTCGAATCGGTGGATTCGGGCTAATGCCCCGAAACTTTTATGGCGAATATTCGCGGCGGCTCTTATGGGTGCTCGCCGGTCGGTATATTCGTATATCCTATTGTATTTATCACGCTTGCCAATATCTATAGAGTTCTGTGAAGAAGTCGTGAAAGATCTGTGGCGAAATCGCGCGCACTCAATCCGCCGCCATCGGCTGATGCGGATCCAGTGTGCAACGAATGTGATCAGGTCGGGTCTTTGGGCAACTGGGTCTTTGAGCAACTGGGGGCACCCGGCACGAGACGGTTAGAGCTGAAATGAAAGCAGCACTCGGCGCGCGCAGAGCCGAGTTGGGCCCGGTGGCGTCGCACGTGGTGGCGACGAACCTGTTGCAGTACGTTGTGCCGGTGGACAGTCCGACGATGAGGCGGGAGGTCGCGCTGACGTTGGCCCGGGAAACGGCAGCCACGTCGCCGCGCTCTTCGCGATGGCAAACTTGGTACGCGTCAGGTCGGCGTCATATTAAAGGCAATACAGATGCCGGTCGTGCGTGAACGCTCGGCCGGACCATTGCACAGGACAGATAGCACTTCGTAATGGACAGGCTCACCTGGTCCATAGACCGTGGTGAGAGTCGATATTACGTTTTCGTTGGGTGAGCGGGTGTTGTGTTGGATGCAGATTTCGTCGGCTGATTTTGCCGACGGCCGGGAGATAATCGAAGTGACGCCACATGCGCTGTTCAGGCTCTTGTCGTCGGCGTCGTGCGGGGTGTTCGTGCTGGCGTCGGACCAGACGGCGGTTTTCTGGAACCGCCGCGTTCGAGAGATTCTCGGCTACACGCCGGACCGGGTTTTGGGCCGGCGTTCCACTAGCATCGCCAGCGAGGTGGAAGGGTTCGCCCTGACGGGGGACTGTGAGGAGGGGTGCCCCATGATGCGCCGATTTCGGACCGACCAGGCGCCTGGCCGCGCCAGGATACGGATGCGATGCTCCTGGGGTGCGTGGAAGTGGCTGAGCGTCACTCCATGGTGGTGTCTGGGGTGTTGTTCCGTACCCCACGGGCAGCGTCACGTCTCTGACCCGAACTATTGACGGCGTTTCGCTACTGCGGTTTGTCATACGGACGAACACGGTCAGTCGCTGTTGCAACCTGCCCACGAACTACCAGAGGCTCCCGTTGGCACAGGCCGCCATCTGGAATCGGTTGTCGACTAAAGGTCAAGGCTCTTTTTTTGGTTGTCGCTCTTTTTGTCGCTGCGGGAGAGCTTTTTCTTGTTGCGCGCCTTCTCGGCTTTGGGATGAGCCGGGTGCAGGACGAGTTGCACGGCCAGTACCTGTTCAACCTCCCTGGCGTCACAGGGCTGGTCGTCACCCCGCAGAACCACATCATGCGCATTGCGGACGAACGCCCGCAGCTGCTCGAGGGTGGGCTCAGATCCGTGGTTGTACCGGCACCGATGTTCTGCCAGGTACAACGGAAGATAGGTGGCGGTTACTGCCCGACGCCGGTCTAACATTTCCTCGAAGGTGCTCCAGAAATTCTCGTCCAGGTTGGTGGATATCCGGGGTCCTCCATCCATGTCGTCGCGGGCCATCTGGTTTTTCGAGTGGTTCACCTTCTTCCGAGGGCGGCGACGCTGCGGGAAGCTCTTGGTGCTGCCCGTGTGGATCTCCGTTCCCTCCTCGACGAGGTCATTGATGAAACGGGACGAATTGACCAGGTTCACTGGGCCGTAGATCGGCTCGACCCATGCCTGCCGGGTGGAGGTATCCACACCGCCGATTACGTTGGCTCTGACGCCATTGGCGTAGCCCATCAGCGAATCATCGATCTGTGTGTGGCTGCCAAACCGGGTGTGAGGCTTGATCAGCGCGTTCTGGATGCGGTGTGTGATATCAAGGGCATCCTTGTGCGAAAGCCGCCGCCCTTCCTCCTTCAGCAGGCAGGCGAGGGCCAGGGATGCCAAGCCGAATGGGATTTGGAGTATCAGGTACGCAGCCCACAGGATCGTGCGCAATGAATACTGGGTGCCCTCAAAAACCGTCGCGGTTTTGATGTCGAAGGGCTCCTCGCGTTCGAGACAGAGCCATTGCTGAAGCCGGTCGCCCGGCTGGTCCATCACGCGGTCGGAGCCACCGCCCGGTCGGGGGCGCCTGGACCTTCCGTCTGGCCACCTGGCCAGAATGAAAAACCACTCGGCCAGCTCGTCGGCGCCGGCGGCCTCGATCAACTCGAACAGGCCCAGGCCATTGTCGATTCTCGCCTTGCGATGCTGGTGATTGCTGCGGGGATCCTCCGCATGCCGCCGCTTCGGATGCTGACGGTTCGCGATGTTGGGCAGGGCCTTTTTGCCGAGGTCTCTCTTCTCCAGTGCCTGCAAGATCGCCAACTGTCGGAGGATTACCTCGTTGCCGTACCCCCTAACTTGAAGCGCTTGCGAAAGGTCTCCCAGCAGGGAATGTGCTGCAAGCGGCACTGATCAGCCAGGCCCCTACAGTTTTCTTTCAGCAGTCGGTAAACGGCATGCGGGCTCTCTGGAACCCAAGTTTCAGCGAGTTTACTCAGGCGGTAAACACGGAGGATCTCCTCCAGCGCGACCAGCTTCCGCCCCGGTCCCGAGTTCTCCATGAGGTCGAGAAGCGGGTCGCGGGGAAGGTGTTTGCAATCTTCAGAACGTCTTTCGGGTCATATTTCAGTTGCAGCTTGGGCGTGTGCCGTTCGGACTTTTCTACGTCGCTTGTCACTATGGTCTCCTCTGGTCGTGGGGTCCGTGGTGCGCTGTCTGGGCAGCCGCCTGAGGTAATGCGATGGCGGCTGCAGGTAGCCGTTCGTTTCTTCGTCTGTTCTCCGCCGGCTTTCGGGACTACATCAGGAACCTCCTTGTGGCTGGGGTGGCCCGTATGGGCCACCCCTTGCCCGGGCTTCGACGTTGCGGGCGGATGCCCTGAGGGGAGGTCGTGCCCTCCAGGAACAACACCCGCTGGTGGCCAGGAATGCCCGCATGATCGCCGGGTCGCGAAACATGACCACCTGAATAACCGGCGGCTGGCCATAGTCATCGGCAGCGTTGACCGCCTGCCCTTTGGCCACAGGGCCATGGAGGCTGGCGACATCGGCCGACTGGACGGCTCTGCCGGCGCAGAGCCGTAAGCCAGAAAATGGACCGAGTGTCGGTGGAGGGAGTGGTTGGGCCAGCGCGTTACTCGTGGCCGCGACGGGACGAAGCGGGGCCGCCGCCGTCGAGGTTGCTCCACGGGAAGTCTGCGAAGGCGAGGAAATAGCCATCGCGGCGGTTGACGCAGCGGCCGAGATCGCGAGCGATGCCGCTGCCGAACGGGCTGCGGTGGGCAAAGTGATTATCAATCTAATCAGAAAATGCTCAGTGAAAGGGACAGTGGTCGGAACGCGCCGAGACGCTGTTAGGCCGGCGATCCCTGATCCGTCTCCGTAAACCGCCGACGAGCAACGGGGGTCTGTTCTCTGGGTCTGTTCCTTGTCAGTCTCCTAAACCCCTCAGTCCGTCGCGCCACCGCGACGTCAGTGCGTACGCTGGAGAGAAGACGCAGGCAGGCCCGGCATGGGATGGCGGAGGTCAGGAGAGGGCGCGGCGACCTGGAGTTGTCGGACCGACCGGGTTCATGACCACGGCCGTGAACAACCCCAGAGATCAGGCGGGATTGAACCCCCTCACCCGCGCGCGGGGGCAGACCCACAGAGGCCGTTGGATCGTTGCCGACAGGGTTACAAGGGAGTACCTGCTCGCCCGCAACAGTACCCGTAGCTCACTGGCAACTCTGCCGGTGGAGTGAGACGCCCACGCCCCTACGGCGTGTTCGCGTTTGAGCCGGCAAGAGCCGGAAATAGGGTGCTATGGGGAACTCGCCGCGCGGTAGCAGACGTGAAAACATGGAACCTCCTCACGGGTCCAGGATAAGCGTCTGCTACAACTGCGAATCCACACGCGAACGTCCGTGAGGAGGCACGGAGGTGCCCACCCTTTCGGTTCGCGCCCGTGGAGCCGCAGTCGGCAGGGGCGGATTCCCAGTTGTAGCGTGAAAAGCCTTACCCCGCGCCGTTGGGGCGTCAAGGGTCTGCTCTGTTCAGGGAAATGGCTCCGCTATGTGCGGCGAGGTACGGTCGGATATGCGCGGTCGCACCGCTTCCAAGGTGAACGTAATGAGGCAGGCGTATCGGCCACCGATGATGTTGCTTATGACGAGCGTCGCTGGCGTATCGTTGCGCCGTAACCGCATCTGGCGCTGACGCACCCGCTGCGCCACCAGTCGCTTGCTATTTTTACGCTATACGCGGTCGGTCGGTTTGCGCTCTCCGACGAGACCGCATTGGGCGCCGGCGCATGGTGCGGAGATTTCCGCAGGTTCGTGAATGCCCAGGATGATGTCGTGGGTCGCCAGGATGCCATGAGCAAACCGAGGTGACGGCGTTCCCTCGTCAAACCCCTTTTAGGGGGACATGTTGGCTGGAGTTGACGTTGCGCACGCGAAACCCGGCATCGGCCGGGCACGCCGCGGTCCAGAAGGCTGTGCCTCGAGGACAGAGACCTGTAAGGAAACTATCCGTACGTCAAGCCTCCTGCTAGCGCCCCATGGAACTCGCGCCTGGCGCTCCCAAACCAGTGTCATCTCTAACTTTAAAATGAGCCAAAATCTCTAAGTTGGAATTGAGCCACCTCAACCCGGCAGGGATCATTCACGGAGCAATCG
>JAJDXU010000411.1 GCA_022823105.1 Dehalococcoidia bacterium | reverse complement strand
ACAACCCGGCGCATCTGTACACCGCCGGCGAGTGGGCCGCCATTTACTACGACGGCTCCGGCGAAGTGGTACTGATCAACGAGCACGAACTGGAAGAAGACGGCGAAGAGGAAATCGCACTTGAGGGTCGGCTCCTGATTGGCGACGGCGAAACCGGCGCGCTGTCCGTGATTGACCTGGAGTCTGGCGAGGTTCACCAGGATGAATTTGACCTCGGCGCTCGGGCCGGCCGCATTTACGCCACCCCCAGCGGACGCTACGCCGTCGCCGTGTCTTCAGACGCCAATACCGCTCACGTCTTTGACGGTGGCATCTACCTGGAGGAACATGGAGACCACGAGGACCTGGTAGAGGACGATTTGCGCCGCCTGGACATTGACCTGGCCGGCGACAACCCGGCGCATCTGTACACCGCCGGCGAGTGGGCCGCTATTTTCTACGACGGCTCCGGCAACGTGGCTCTGATCAACGAGCATGAACTTGAAGAGGACGGTGACCAATATGCCCCAGCAGGTTTCAACGCCGGTCCCCATAATGGCGCCGTCGTGCCGCTCGCCGACGACCTGTTCGCCGTAACCATTCAGCATCCGGAATTCGCGCAGAATCCTGGCGATTACGGACTCCCCGTCGGCGCCGAGGTCCGGGACCTGGACGGCAACGTACTGTATAGCGCCGAAGCAGGTTGCCCCGACCTCCTTGGCGGAGCGGGCAACGGCCACATGGCGCTCTTCGGATGCACCGGCGGCGCGCTGGCCGTTGAAGCCCACGACGGCGACTTTGAGGGCTTCTTCATCGCCGCCCCGGAGGGTTCGCCCGCCGACTTTCGTCTGACCTCCATATTCGGCCGTGCCGGCCTGGACCATTTCTATGCCCTGGGTCCCGCCGTCGGTCTCTACCTGGTTGAGCCCGAAGATGGCGAAATGCAGCAGCTGATCCCGGCCAGCGATAGCCTGCGCCCAATCCAGGTCTCAATCAGCCACGACGGCGAGCTCCTGGTGGTGGTAATGTCCGACGGAGAACTGCGGGTGTACGACGGCCATGACGCCGACCTGATGGCCTCGTCATCCGAGAACGTTTTCGACGAAATTGACCCTGGATTCTGGGCACGGCCTCACGTTGCCACCGCCCCGGGCCACCTCTTCGTCACCGACTCCGCCGCCGGACACGTGATTGCCCTGGAAATCCATGGCGACGAGTTGGAGGTGGTGGAGCGCTGGGAAATCTCCGGCAAACCCGCCAAAGTAGCCTTTGTGGGCATATTGGGAGGAGAGGGTGGACACCCCGAACATGGGCACGCCCACACCGTGGGCGACCCGCACTTCTGGCAGAACCCTCGTCTGGTGGTTCATTACGTGAACCAAATCGCCAACGGCCTCGTCGCCGCCGACCCCGACAATGCCCAACTGTACCTGGACAACGCCGCCGCCTACATCACCGAGCTGGAGTCCCTGGACGAGTACATCGCCCAAACCCTGGCCGGTATACCCCACGAGCGGCGGGTGATCGTAACTTTCCACGACGCTTTCGGCTACTTCGCTACCCGTTACGACATGGAGGTGATGGCCTTCGTCGGCAGCCACGCTGGCGCTGTGTCCCCCGACGACATCGTGCGCGTGCTTGACCTGGTCAATGACCGGGGCTTGCCCGCCGTCTTCGCTGAACCCCAATTCGCGGCCGACGCGCTGGAGCAGGTGGCCCGCGACGCCAACATCGCCGTCGGCCACATCCGATCCCTGCCCGACGACGAATACCCCGACTATCTCAGCATGATGCGCGTCAACGCCGACTCCCTGGCGGAATTGCTCCAATAACGCAGGACTGCCAATGCGCGATCACATGACACATTTGGAGGCGCTCTGAGATGATGAGAAGGGCACGACCGGCTTTGCTGATCATCGTCGTCGCAATCGCGGTTGCCGCCGGACTGGTCTGGATTGCAATGCGGTCCGACCAGTCGGCGCTCCCGGAGGAAGAATCAACGGCCGAGGCGATAATGTTGTCTCAGTCGGGCGAAGCCCTGGGAACCGTAACGTTGGACCAACGACCTGATCACCTGTTGTTCGCCATCGATGTGCAAGGCCTGAGTCCGGGCGGTCATGCGGTGGTCGTTCACGCCGTGGGGGCCTGCGCTCCTGACTTCAGCGCTGCCGGCGGTCATTTTTCTCCTGGGGAAACGCGACGCGGGTTCGTACATCCCAACTGGAAACGGGACGACGTTTACGGTGTTCACAGCGGCGACTTGCCCAACATCTATGCCCACGCCGACGGCTCGGCGCGCGCTGATTTCATCACCAACGGCCTCACTCTTCAGGCCGGCAAGCTTCACTCTCTATTTGACGTCGACGGTTCGTCGGTCCTGATCTACGCCGACCCCCAGGGCTACGGCGAACGCGAAACCACCGGTTCCCCGGTCGCCTGCGGCGTCATCCAGCCCAGCTGAGTTGCGCTCACGCTTTCAATACATCAACCATGCTTGACCTGATTATCGAACCCATGCAGTACGGCTTTATGCAGCGCGCGCTGCTGGTCTCCGCCCTTGCCGCCACCGCCTGCGGCGTCGTCGGCACCTTCGTTGTGCTGCGCGGCCTGGCCTTTCTCGGCGACGCCATCGCCCACTCCGCCCTTACCGGCATGGCCGTGGCTTTTCTCTTCGGCGCCAACATATTCCTGGGCGCGCTCCTATGGGCCGTGCCGGCATCACTGGCCATATCGGCGGCCTCCCGTCGCTCCGGCATCCGCATGGACGCCGTCATCGGCGTGCTTTTCGCCGGCGGTTTCGCCGTCGGAGTTATCATAATCAACACGTCCGCGAAATATTCGGGCGACTTGCTCGGCATTCTATTCGGCAACGTCCTGGGCGCGTCATGGTACGACGTGCTGGCGGTCGGCCTGCTGGCCGGCGGCGTGCTGCTCATCGTGCGACTCCTGTACAAAGAGCTGGTCTTCACCACCTACGACTCCGCCGTCGCGGAGGCTTCCGGCCTGCCGGTGCGCTTCATCGAGTATCTGCTGCCGCTGCTGGTGGCCCTGACTACGGTGGCTGCGCTGAAGACCGTCGGCAACATCATGGTGATGTCGCTATTGGTCGTTCCGGCCGTTACCGGCAGCCTGCTGGCTCGTCGTCTGTCCACCATAATCGCGGCCACCGTAGGCGTCGCGCTGGCCGCCATATTGATTGGTCTCTACCTGTCCTTCCACCTCGACTTGCCCACCGGCCCGGCTATCGTGGTCGTATCGGTAGCCATTCTGTTTTCGGCAGTGATTCTCTCTCCCAGGCGCTGGACACTGCTGGCCCGCCTGCGTCGCCGACCGCAAATCGGGGGGCTCGCAGCAAGCGACTGACCGGACTTTACCGACTCTCTTCGTAATTGCATCGACCGTTATCCTGCCGTACGCCAAAGCGGATGCAGCGCGCCTTGACCACCGTCGCCCACCGACCCGCGTGAGATGGTCAACGGGGTTCCGTACGTGCGGCGCGGCGGCATTCCCTGGTACGCCTGAGGCGGAATGTCCCATGACCTGCCGCCCTGGGGTACGCTGTTCCTGGGGTACGGTGTTCCTGGGGTACGGTGTGGTGGTACTTCCGCAACTGGCGAGATGATGGCGCCTGGGAACCGGTGGACGGAGCCCTCCGGTCCCTGATCCGGGGGGCCGCTCGGCGGGGAGTTACTCCCAGCGCGGCCATCATTGACACCAGTCGGTGAAAACCACGGAAAAAGGGGCCTCGCGGTTACGATGCTGGCCAACGGGAAACCGGACGCAAACGCCACATCGTGGTGGATGCCATGGGCTTGCTGTTGGCAGCGGTGGTTCATGCCGCCAGCATTCAAAGCCTGTCCCGTGCCACGACACGGGGATCGGGACGGCGCCAAGTCGGTGTTGGTCTGCCATAGGCGGACTGGGCCGGTTTCCTCGGGTGCAGTTGATCTGGGTCCGCCTGAGGCGGACTGGCTACGCTGGCCGACTGGCGTCGAGAGCCTGGACCACTGGCGGATGGTTGCTGCCGTGGTGAAGTGCGAACCGGACGGCCGCCACTTCGAGGTTCTGCCCAAGCGCTGGGTCGTGGAACGTACCCTGGCCTGGCTGAGCCGTTGCCGACGGTTGAGCAAGGACTGCGAAGAGCGCACCGAGAGCAGCGAAGCGTGGATTCGCATCGCCCGGACTCACCGGGTGCTCAGGCTACTTCAACCCGTATGAAGCCATCGGTCGCACACCTTATCAAGTGAGCGGACATGGGGAGGTGACCGGCAACGGGCAATATTTGGAGACGGGCAGGAGCCTACAAGTTTATTGAGGGTTCCTCGTAATCCTTCAGCTTGTTGTAGATTTGAAGCCGGTGATTATAGGACTCCAAAACTATGATCCGGTCGTCTGCGTCAACGTTGACAGCCACTGGCCGCCGGAACCGCCATTCAGGCTCCAAATCCGTCCGCCGCCTGGCTTTGATGATATCCGGATTGGCGTCGATGTAGGTCTGGGCCCATGGCGAAGGCTCCTGGGCGTCACCGACCAGCGCCGTAATATATTGGCCGTCGGCGGCGTAGATCTGGACTCGGTGGTTCCCCCAGTCGGTTACGTATACATCTCCATCCGAGTCCACAGCCACACCGGATGGGCCCTTGAGCGAACCCACCCCGGCGCTGGAGCCTTCGAACTTGACGAGCAACTCTCCCGTAGGGGCGAATTTTTGCACCCGGTTATTTCCCCAGTCCGCGACGTAGATGTTGTCCTGGCGGTCGATGCAGATGCCCCATGGCATCTCCAGGTCTCCGTCCCCGCCACCTCGCTTCCCGAATGTGGACTGAAACTCACCGATCTGGCTGAAACTCTGCACCCGGTGATTCAAGCTGTCCACCACCCAAACGGTTCCCCGGGAGTCGAAAGCGATTCCCGACGGTCCGTTTAGCTGCCCGTCTCCGCTGCCGGACCTGCCCCAGTGATAACGATAACCACCCTCTTCATCGTAAATGGTTATCCGGTTGAGATATTCGTCCGAAAGGAACACTCGGCCGGTACGGTCCAAATCAATCGACCGGGGCCAGACGAAGCGCCCGTCTTCCTCGCCGCCGGAGCCGAACTGTCCTTGAAACTCGTGGTCAAAGGTGATCTTGGTGACACGCTGCCCCAATTGTTCCGCCCCGCGGCTCAACACATAAATTCGACCGTTCGATCCCAGGACGAAATCCTGGGGAGCCCAAAATCCCCGGCCGGCCTGACTGTACATGCCTATGCAGTCGCTGTAGTCATACACCCGGCCGGCGGCGACGGTGGTCAGCATATCCCCTCTCCCGCGAACTGTTTTGGGATCCTGAAGCTACACGAAGGACATCTGCTCGAAGTGTCCACCGACGATAGGCACAGGGTCGAGTCCCAGCCACTTTTCCGCCAAAGTGGAGTAGAAACCACGGAAATCGTAGTTGGGTTCCAGGTCTCCCTGGGTGAGATCCTCCGGTTTCAGCGACGGATAGGTCCCGTACATTCCACCATTCACCCGGTCGCCAATGGCGAACGCTACCCCGGCCGCTCCGTGGTCGGTGCCAGTGCCATTATCGCGGACGCGGCGCCCAAACTCGCTGAACAACATGATAACCACCTCGTCTGAGGCGTCGTGCTCACGCAGGTCGTCGAAGAAGTCGCGTATGGCGACGGAAATTTCCGTCCAAAGTTTTTCATGTGGCCCCAGCTGGTCATAGTGGGTGTCGAAGGGGCCGTGGGAGGTGTAGAAGACCTGGGTGCCCAGGCCGGCCAGATGCACCTGGGCCACGTCTCTGAGACGCCTTGCGATGGAATTATTGGCGTACTCTACGTTTGAAGAATAGGTTTCGGGAGCAACCCGGATGATGTCGGCTCCTCGCAACGCATCCCGTCCCGCCTGTCCCAGATAATCCATGGTCGGACCGGCGCCGATGGTGGGAGAGTACATGCGGGCAAAGGTCTCCAACAACTGGATTCGCTCTTGCTCGGAGGAGATTCCCGGATTTGATGAGAGTACACCGTATGAAGGCAGGTGGTTGACAGAAGTAACGGGAACCCCCTTCATGGCCATTGCCCGAGGCAAGCCCTGTCCCAAGTTAACTCCCTTCAGCACGTTCTCGCCGTCAGGATCCAAGTCCCGGATGATCTTGGCGAGCCAGCCGTTGACCCCGATGGAATCCGGCTCGCAGGTATGCCAGATGTCCATGGCACGGAAGTGCGAACGGGGTGAATTTTCAAACCCGATTCCATGAATGACTGCCATCTTGCCCTGGTCGTAGAATTCTTTCAACGGCTCCGAATCGGCCCGGAATGCCAGTTGGTCATCTATGGGCAGCAATCGGTCTTCAGGGACATGGACCTTGGGCCGGTTATCCCAATACAGGGGATTGCTATAAGGAACAATCGTATTGAGATAGTCGTTGGCCCCAGTGAGCTCCAGC
Source organism: Dehalococcoidia bacterium (assembly GCA_022823105.1). Taxonomy (GTDB): domain Bacteria; phylum Chloroflexota; class Dehalococcoidia; order Lucifugimonadales; family UBA3495; genus Bin87. The sequence goes on along the minus strand of JAJDXU010000411.1, from coordinate 909 downwards.
ACGACCAGCACGGGGTCTTTATGGGTTGATGCCATTTTCATATCCTTCCACATCAGTTGCAGGCGCTTGCCTAGGCAAACTGATATTCTCGCGAGGCGGCAATCAAGGTCAGGATCCTGCTCACATTGTGCAGTGTAGCCCTGAATTCTTCGTGGGTGCTCCAGGCTAGATCGCCGCATTTTTCGGCATGGGCAATCAATTCAGAGTGGGTCGTCCCATTGACTTCCAGCGGTCCCATCGCGTCGAGACAAGCTTCCACTATCGCCTGGGGGGAAGAATCGCCATGCACATGCACATTTACCAACACCCGTTTGACGATAGCCTGTACGCCGGGTAGTGAGGTGTCTCCAAATATCCTCGCGGCAAAGTTCACCCGGCGCATCAAAACGCCGGGGTCGATCCACTCTGAGCCTGTGTGCCAACCCTCCACGCTGGGAGGATTGAGCAGCTCCTGTCCCTGCCAACCGCACTCCAACGCCAGATTGTTGAATCCTGGCTTGAAGCCTTCATAGTTGCCCGCCATACGCACAGTGCCAACGATCAATTCAGCCGGGCTTTTCACGCGGGCGAAGCGGGCATTCTTGAAGAAGTCCGAGTTGAACAACACTCTTAAAATAAACCGGATGTCGCCACGGGATTCATTGTAGGCATCCGCCAACAACTCGATGGCTTCGGGGTCAACCGGTGGTGTAATGTTCCAACTGGAGACATGGGGCTCGTCGGCGACGAAGAATCGGTAGAGGTGACGGGCCAGGAACCGGGCCGTGGCCGGTTGATCCGCAATAATGTCCACGATGTCTTCGCCATTGAAGTTCCCGGTATGCCCCAGGAAGGTCTTCTCCCGATCGTCGTGGTCCTCAGGTTTGTAGTCGAATAGCCAGTGGAAACGACCGTAGGGATTACGGGGAA
>JAJDXU010000197.1 GCA_022823105.1 Dehalococcoidia bacterium | reverse complement strand
TGTCCAGCCACAACTTCCCCAACCTCTTCACCATCAACGCCGCCTCCGTCGGCAACTTCCCCCGCTCAGCCGAGCCCCTCGTCGAGTGGGTCACCGACGCCATCGCCCACGTCCGCGACAGCGGCAACCGCCGCATCATGGCCACCCCGGAGGCCGAAGAAGCCTGGGTGCAGCACATGCGGGAGGGCGGCGAGAACATCCTCCGTACCCAGGCCGATTCCTGGTTCGTCGGCGCCAACATCCCCGGCAAGGCCCGCGTCCTGCTCACCGCCCCCGACACCGCTCCCGCCATGCGCGCCAAGCGTGCCGAAGTAGCCTCCAACAACTACGAGGGCTTCACCCTCGACTGACCACAAACCCGCTCATCCTGAGCAGCCGTAGGTCCGCCTCTGGCGGATCGAAGGACCATCCCACCACCCACGTAGGGGCGACGCATGCGTCGCCCCTGCGCACTTCAAACAACATCCCGTTCATCCTGTCCATCGATGTCAAATACATCAATGTCAAATACATCAATGTCAAAACCTTACCCCGGCCGCCGCGCCAGGAAATAGCAGCCTCCCGATGCCAGCTGCAACACCGCCGCCACCGGCGCCGCCAGCGACCCCGCGCCGAAACTCACCGTCATGATCCCCACCAGCGATCCGAAACTGCGCCGCCCGAAATACTCGCCCACCGCCAGCCAGCCCAGTGTGGCAATCCCCTCCGTCGCCGCTATGGATAGCACGAACATCGCCGCCGCCGGGTATCCCGAAAGTGCCAGGAATCCCCCGACCCCAACCGCCCCCACGGTCATCCCTCCGAACAGCAGCCAGCGCGACGGAACCGCCATCGCCGCCAGTCCCATCCCGAACCGCAGCGGGATGATCGCCAGGAACGTCGCCGAAAGAAAATATGCCGCCTGCTCCTCCGGTATTCCTTTCCACACCAGCATGGGAATCTGGTTGATCACCAGCGCGTCCGCCGCCGCGATCCTCAGCGTCACCGCCGCCGTCATCAGCCAGAACGCCGGCGTCGCCACTGCTTGGCGCATCGTGAAATCCGATTCAGAGTAGGTCGGCTCAATCCTCCGCCTCTCGCCCTGGCCCGTCCTCTGCGCGACTGGGACATCGCCGTCCGGCAGCAGCCCGATGTCCTCCGGCCTGCTCCTGATCACCACCGTCGCCAGCGCCGTCAGCAGCGCCACGAACCCGCCCGTCCACAGGATCACGGTCCGCCATCCGAATTGCCCCTCGCAGTACGCCAGCAGCGGCACCATGATCGCCGCGCCGCCCGCAAACGCCGTGTTCAGCAGCGTCATCGTCAGCGCTTTCCGCCGCACGAACCACTGGTTCAACACCGTCATCAGGTTCGGCGCCACCCCGATCCCGCGCCCCAACGCCGCAACCCCGGAATACAGCAGCAGCAGTTGCCAGTAGGAACCGACCCCCGCCACCGCCGCGAAACCCACGCAGCACAGCAGCCCACCCGCCAGCACCAGCGCCCGCCCGCCGTAACGGTCCGCCAGCCAGCCCGCGCCCAGCGACGCCACGTTGCCCACCGCCCACGCAGCTCCCACCACAAACGCAAACTGCGCCGACGTGATGCCCAGTTCGCCCCGTATGGGCGTCGCGAATACCAGGAACCCGGGTATCAGCGCTCCAAACCCCAGGAACCCCAACCCTGCCGCAGCCGCCAGCACCCACCATCCGTAGTAGATGCCCCGCCTCGTACCGAGTGCGTCCGGTGCCGGCTGCTCGGTCATCCCGCCGTCGCCCGCCTACACCCGTTCCTCGGTTCCATCAGCAGACGGCCTCCGCACCAGCACGAACGCGCCCGCCGAAATCAGTTGCACCACGCCGACGGCCAGCAGCACCGGCACAAAACTCCCGGTCCGGTCAAACACCGATCCCGCCACCGCCGGAATGATCAGCCCGCTCACCCCGTAGAACACCGTCATCAATCCCACCAGCGTCCCGAAACTGCGCCGCCCAAAGTATTCGCCCACCGTGATCCACGCCAGCGAACTCACCCCCTGCCCGGTTGCCGAGGACAGGATCAGGAACCAGGCCACCGCGTCGCCCCGGAGCAGCAGCGCCGCCACGGTGCACAGCGCCACCGTTGCCATCGCGGCGCTCAGCATCCAGCGCGGCGACACCCACATCGCTGCCAGCCCCATGCCAAATCGCGCCGGTATCGTCGCAAAATACGTTATGGACAGGTAAACCGCGGTTCGATCCTCCGCCACGCCCTTCCATATCAGGATCGGTATCTGATTGATCACCAGCACGTCCGACGGCACCGTACGTAAGATGGCCCCAATCGCCAGCGCGCAGAACGACAGCGTACCCAGCGCCTCCCGCACCGAATAGTTCCTCCGCAGCGGCGCGGTCTCGGGTTGCCTCCGCGTGGCTGCTCGCGCGCTCGCGGCGACGGTGGCGACCGAACGATAGGGACTCAACCCCATGTCCTCCGGCCGACTCCGTATCACCGCCGCCGCCGGTATCGTTATGACACATACCAACCCGCCGGCGATCAACGCCGCCGGCCGCCATCCGATCAGCCCGCCGCCGAAACTCAACGCCGGCAGCAGTGCCGCCGCGCCGCCGGTGACGGCCGTGTTGATAACCGCCAGCGCAAGGGCCTTCCGATCATCGAACCACTGGTTCACCGCCGTCATCAGCGTCGGGAATATCCCCAGCCCCCTGCCCACCGACGCCGTTATCGTATACGCCAGCACGATGGCCCAGAAGGAGTTGGCCAACGCCAGCCCGGCGAACCCAATCCCGCAGAGCAGGCCCCCGGCCAGCACCAGCCTCCGCGCCCCATACCGGTCGGCCAGCCATCCGGCCACCAGCGATGTGATGTCCCCTACGCCCCAGGACGCTCCCACAATGAACGCCGACTGTCCGGAACTCAACCCAAGCTCATCTCGAATGGGCACCGAGAACGCAAGGTACCCCGGTATCACCACCCCGAACGCGCAGAACCCCAGGGTGGCCGCGGCGGCCAGCACCCACCACCCGTAAAAGATTCCGCCCCGGCCGTTCGGTGCCGGAGCGGATTCGATCTCTTCGTCGGTGTGCGCTGTGCGCAATGGACTGTGCGTCGGTGCTCGCCGCCGCCGTACCTAATCCGACAACGGGATTACCAGGTACACCCTTTCCTCTCCGCCAACCACCCGCGTGGTGTGGCCCTGCCCGGTCATGTCCTCAGCCAGCAGCACGTCGCCCGGCCCGACCCGGTGCGTGGTGCCGTCGCTCAGGCCAATCTCGGCCTGTCCGGCCAGCGTCACCGTGTACTGGCGCCGAGGGGCGCAGTGGAAATCCAGGAAGTAGTCCGGCGGTGAAATGCGAATTGTCATGCCGGTCGTCGGTTGCATGGGAGTGCCGCGCCCATACGCTCCCTCAGTATCCAGAAAGTCCTCAAAGGGAGGCTCGTAATGCTCCAGGCGTGACTGGCCGTCGTCTCCGGTGTAAACGCGAACGAATTGCGGCATGTGGGATCTCCTTGTCGCTTAGTTTGTTCCGCCTCAAGCGGATCATGCTCAAGCGGATCATGGTCATCTAGTCGTAGTCGCGGCCCGGCTCGTCCCCGGCCGCCCTCCGGGTTACCCAGGATCCGCCGTCTCCTCCAGGCCCACTCTGGGGCCGACGCAAAAAGTCCACCGACCGGTTTACCGCCGCCACGACCAACAGGCCCGCGGCCGCTCCCAACGGAAAGGCCAGCAATCCTCCGGCCGTGCACAGCACCACGAGGATATGCGGCTCCACGATGGCCCGGTCCGTAATCTCTGCGATGCGGGCGAACCTGGAATAAATCGCCCAGGAAACGTAGCCTCCCGCTGCCGACCCGAAAACGGCAGCTCCGAATATGTAAAACAGCTTGGTGGGTGTGAACATGACGGAGATTATATTACATCCGGTCATCGCGGATTCTCTTCCGTTTCGCCCCATTTTCGCCACAACAATTGCGATTTCACGCGTGCGGGAGTTTCCCAATAGCGTCACCGATGGCAACTATTTCGTCATACATGGTTGACAACACGCCGACTTCGGCTGTTTAATCGTGCGCCATCCGTCATTGGGTTCGTTGCCCGGACCTTGTCCGTTGGCGACGGACCAAAACCGAAGAGGAGTGCCAGATATATGAGATTGAATCGGTTATTGAACGCTCGATTCCTGTTGGCCGTCGGATTGGCCGCAGGGCTCATCGCCGCGATAGCGTGCGGTAGCCCCGCAGCAGAGCCCGCGGCGCCCGCCAGTTCCACTGACAGCGGTTCAAGCGCGGCTCCCACCGCCATGCCCGCAGCCACCGAACCCGCAGCCATGGCTGATCCGTCCGGCGGCCACGTCTCCGTCCTGGTAACCAACCTGGGCAACGGCAAGTTCGACCCGTTCCTTACTGAAGGTGAGGACCTCAAGTTCCAGCGCATGTTCCAGGTCGCCCTGGTCGGCGGAAAGGGCGGCAGTGAACTGACCCCCGCCGTCGCGAAGGACTGGTCCGTGAGTGATGACGGCAAGGTCTGGACCTTCACCGTCAACGAGGGATTCATCCAGGACCACGAAGGCAACATCATCACCCGCGACGACGTGTTCTTCAACCTCAACAGCCGCATGGGCACCGAGGCCCAGACGCTGCTGGAAGCCACCTACTACGAGCCCCGCGACGTCGCGTTCGCCGCGTTGGTGGATGGCGTCGAGAATGGCCCCGCCGATGACCAGGTCTCGGTTACGTTCAACACCGTTCGCCTGGACTTCGCGTTCAACTGGTCCGAAAACGCCCAGGGCGCTGACCCCATGATCGTATCCGAAGCGTCCATGCGCGCCCGCGCCGGAACCAACGGTTTCGAGGGTTACGAGAGCGACCCCATCGGAATCGGCCCCATGCGTGTAACCGACCACATCCTCAAGCAGGAATACTCCTTCGAGAAATTCGAGGACTTTTTCTGGCACCCGGGGAACGGCTACGACGAAGACCGCCGCGTCACCTTCGACACGCTGGACCTGCAGGTCGTCCCCGAGCCGGCCGCCCGCCTCGCCGCCCTCCGCAGCGGCGATGCCCAACTCATCGAAGCCAACATCAACATGATCGGCGACATCGATGGCATCGACGGCGCCAGCATCGCTTGGCAGCGCGAATCATCCTACAACTGGGTCGTTTACGTTGACTGCTGGGACGAGTCCCTCTGGTGCTACCAAAAAGAAGCGCGGCAGGCCGCAGAGCACGCCATCGACAAAGGCTCCATCGTCAACGACCTGTACAGCCCCGACGCGGTCAACGCTGACAGCTGGTCCCATGTCACGCCCAATTCCCTCGGATGGGGCGAAAACCTGCGGCCGCGCGCCTATGACGTTGCCAAGGCCCGCGAACTCCTGATGTCCATCGGTTTCGGCGGCGCAGACGGTTCCGACGGGACCGACGCCAATGGCGAACAGATCTCCTTCACCATTTACACCTGGGAGGCCGGAGACCTTCCGTTGCTGCCCGACCTTGCTCAGCTCTACAAGGACTTCTGGACCGAGGCTCTGGGTTGGGACGTGAGCGTGGTGGTCGGTGACGCCGCCGCCACCCGTCAGGCATGGAACAACCGCGAATATCCGGGCCATGTCCTCGTCCGCACCAACGAGGCCCGTTTCGACGGCACCTCCATCACCCAGGGCGCGTACTTGAACAAGGAAATCGCCTGGCGCGCC
>JAJDXU010000388.1 GCA_022823105.1 Dehalococcoidia bacterium | reverse complement strand
TAGGCGCAGTGGTTAGCCTGATCATCGGGGGTATTCTGCTCTTTGGCAGCTTCGGAGGCGGCAATATACCCGCCAGCTTTCCTGACGTATCCGTGAGCGTGTGGGTCTTGGTGGGAGTTGGTGGATTCCTCGCCCTGTGCGCCGGTTATTTCGCCTTTGAGGCGATATCCTCACGTGTATTAGGGCGCCGGGCGGTGGTAGCCGGCGGCGGATTACCCGACAGCGACGGGCGCAGTTCCGCAGGACATCTTTTGGGGCAAACCGGCCGCGTAACGAGGGCATTGGACCCCAGGGGAGTCGTGAATTTGGGAGACGAAACCTGGTCAGCAGTCAGCGATGACGGGTCCGTATTACGGGAGGGCGTTCAAGTCCGCGTGGTAGCGGTCGATGGCCTGTTGCTCACAGTTGAAGCCGTCCGCTCGCCACCCGCCGTCGAAGGCCAGGAATGATGATAAGATTGTGTTGGATCCACCCCTCGCGAAGCACACGATAAGGAGGCATGATCATGGCCAGTGGGCTGATAGTCGTCCAACAGTACCAGCGAATGGTCGTCCAACGCTTCGGCACCTTCATCGGCACCAGGCGGCCCGGCCTCCACTTCCTGATCCCCATCTTCTACAGCGGCACCAAGGTGGATTTGAGGGAACGCGTGACCCGGGTACCCACCCAGAAGTACATCACTGCCGACAACGTGGTGGTGGACATGGACTTCGTCATCTACTACCGCGTGATGGAAGATGCAGTGGACCGGGCGGTGCTCGAGGTCCAGAATTTCGAAGCCGCGGTCATCAACCTGGCGTTCGCCACGCTCCGGTCAGTCATTGGCGCGATGGATCTTGCGACCACTCTATCCGAGCGCGAGCGAATCCGCGACGACGTGCAGGTTCGGATGGACGAGGTGACCGAGCGCTGGGGCGTCAAGGTGTCACAGGTTGAAATCAACGAGGTTGACCCGCCTCCCGGCGTCAAGGCCGCCATGGAACGGCAAAAGTCGGCCGATGCCATTCGCACCGCTGAAATCACCGAGTCGGAAGGTCAGCGGCAAGCCGCCATCAACCTCGCCGAAGGCGAGCGCCAGTCCGCAATCCTGAGGGCGCAGGGGCAACGCGAGTCGGAAATCCTGCAGGCCGAGGGCGACCAGCAGGCCACGGTGTTGCGCGCCGAGGGTTTCAGCACGGCCCTCGAGCGCATCTACACCGTCGCGAGCACCGTCGACGCGCGCACCATGAGTCTCCAGTACTTTGATACGCTGAAATCGCTGGGCAGCAGTCCATCCACGAAGTTCATATTTCCAATGGAATTCACATCCATGCTCTCGCCCTTCCTGGGCATGGGCAACATGAACCAGCCGGATGGCGGCAACGGCAACAACCGCAGCAACCAGTCGAACGGCGCGAACGAAGACGGGGACAACCGAAGCTGATGGGCGGGATCGACAACGGGATAAATGCGGGGCGACCGTTTGGTCGCCCCGTTTTCGGCTGGTCAGCAACCGCCACTGACAACTCGGGCCAAATCCACGTCGTCATCCAACAGGCGCATCGCTTCCCCGTACGGCTCTGCTGACTTTCCTTCAATATTTTCCAACAGAGTATGGAGCTTCGTGTCTTCGCCAAGGCGTTTGATGAGGCGGCGGTGCAATTCCTCCTGGACCGTTTCCAGGAACTCGGACCGCCTACGCTCGGACCGCCGCGCCTGAAGACCGCCCGTATCGGTTAGAAAGTCCCGGTGAGCGCCGATGCCGTCCCAGAGTTCAGAGATCCCGACGTTGGCATAAGCTTGGGTCAACAGGACTTGAGGATTCCAGCCCCCGCTGAGGTCAGCCATCTGCAGCATCGCCGTCACGGCGCCTGCCAACTGGTTCGCTCCATCGCGGTCGGCCTTGTTGATGACGTATAGGTCGGCGATCTCCATCACTCCGGCCTTCAGCGTCTGGATCGAGTCTCCTGATTCGGGTGTCATAGCCACCACCACTGAGTCGGCTACGCCCATGATCCCGAGCTCGGTCTGGCCCACTCCCACGGTTTCGACCAAGATGACGTCCTTGCCGGCGGCGTCCAGCGCCCGCACCATGCTTTTGACGATGCGCGGCAAGCCGCCGGACTGCCCGCGGGTGGCGACGCTGCGGATGAACACGCCGTCGTCCAGATAGTGCCGCTGCATACGGATCCGGTCGCCAAGCAGAGCGCCGCCTGTGAACGGGCTGGTGGGGTCTACGGCAAGGATTCCAACGGTCAGGCCCTGGCTACGCAGGTGCTCGGCGAGGCGGTCCACCAGCGTGCTCTTGCCCACTCCGGGCGGACCGGTGATGCCCACCGTATAGGACCGACCAGTCTGAGGGTCGAGCCGCTTCATCACGCCGCCAGCCTCCGGGTTTCCCCTCTCCAACATGGTCAGGGTCCGGGAGAGCGCCCTCAGCTCACCGCCAAGTACACGGTCGGCTAAATCGTTTGTCATCGAATGGTATCGAAATACGTCGTACGTCTACGAAACACGGCGGCCAATCTAGCACTGGGCGAACTTGCGGTCAACTCGATACTGCGCTGATCCAGATCGAGGAAAATCGTTGCCGGATTCAATACGTCAGCCACGCAGGTCGGTCAGAAAACGTCCTGCGCTTTGGCGGATGAAGTCCTGGACGTTGACCGACATCAGGTGGACCCCGCGGTCGGCGAACTGCTTGAATCGGCCCACGTTGTCGACTGTCATTCCCGCTCCGGCGACGCCGATGATCTTACCCTCTGCCACCGTGCCGTCGATCACCTGTGAGATGGCAGCGTCCACGTCGGCTTGAGCGGGCATCCCCATAGCCTGGGTCAGGTCGCTGCTGCCCACCAGGATCGCGTCCACGCCGTCCACGCTGGCGATATCACGGACATTGGCGACCGCCTCGGGCGTCTCGACCATGCAGATCACCAGGGTCTCGCGGTTCGCCGCCTCGTAGTACTCCGCAGGGGGCAGTCCGCTGCCCAGCCGGTTTGTTCGACCTCCCGTGGCGCTGCTCCGGTCACCCATAGGGTAATAGTGGGACGCCTTGGCGACAGCTTCTGCCTCGGCGCGGTTGTTCACATGGGGCACTATCAGGCCCTGTGCGCCGCGGTCCAGGAAACGCAACAGCGTCGACGGCTCGGCGTTGGGCACGCGCACCACGGGCGTGATGTCATGCAATTCCGCGGCACGGATCATGTTCTCCGATTCGGAATCGTTGGATGATCCGTGTTCGCAATCGATCCAAACCCAGTCGAACTCCAGTACACCGTAGAGTTCCACTAGTATCGGCGCGTAGAAATTCACGCTCCCGCCGACGGCAATCTCGCCGGCGAGGAGTTTGGCTTTGGCGCGGTTGGTGCGGACCATTTGTGCGCTCCTTTTAGTGAATTGTTGATTGGCGCCGCAGTGTATCCTCCGGTCAGCTTACCGGAGTTAGTTTGTGGCGCGAACTCTATCGGCTTTCTTGGAGATGCCGGCTGGCCTATAAGCCGGGTTCTGTATCCGCCGAACGGCGGACGGTGACCATCTATCTAGCCCCGCATCCGGTCGAACCGGATCCGCCCTGTTTCCAGGGCGACGTTGCCGCCGGGGTCAAGCAGCCAACCCGGGAACGGGCCGGACACCCATGGTTCCCCTATTTGGCCTTGCTCCAGGTGGGGTTTGGCCGCCGGTGCGTCGCCACACGCGGCCGGACGCTCTTACCGCCCGATTTCACCCTTGCCGCCACCCAAAGAGGGCAGCGGCGGTATGTTTCTGTGCCACTTTCCGTCCCAAGGCCGCCGTACGGCCCAAGGCCTGGGCGTTACCCAGCACCCTGTCCGGTGGAGCCCGGACTTTCCTCCCCGGGACGAAAGCGCCCCGCGGCGGCCACCCGGCCAACCCGGCATTCTCCTGAATCGAGTCTAGCACAGTTGCGGGCGGGTTGGCCCGGTACTCCTCTCCCAGGGGCGTTCCTGGATGCCGCAACCGCATCGTCCAAGAAAACGCCTGAGACGACTATTCGGCGTCGGGAT
>JAJDXU010000279.1 GCA_022823105.1 Dehalococcoidia bacterium | reverse complement strand
AGTCCATGTGCTGGGCGAAATCGACGGCGAACCCGTCGCCGCCGGCCGGCTGCGTTGCCTGCCGGACTACGCCAAGCTGGAACGCATTGCCGTTCGCGCGCCGTACCGCGGCCGTGGATTTGGCTCCGAAGTCACGAACTTCCTCGTGCGGCTGGCGCGGGAACGGGGTTATTCCAGCTACCGCATGAACGCTCAGGCGTACTTGGCGGAGTTCTACAACCGTCTGGGCTTTCGAGCCGTCGGCGAGGTATTTCTGGAGGCTGACATCGAGCATGTGCTGATGGTTCGGGAGGACTGAGTTCGGCCCCGTGCCCCGCGAGGTACGAAAACAGCTCAGGCATCCGGGACACAACGTGGCCCAATGAGTCGAAACAGGCGTCGCCTAAACAGGCAGAGTCAAGTCAGGCGGCGTCGAAATGGGCGCGCGGAAGAACTGCCGGTAGAATCGATCCATCTTCCAGGCGGTTATTTTCCGGCGGTACGAAATTTATCGGGAGACGTTCATGCACGATCAGACGCACCATCGTCAACGCACCTTCCCATTCCTGCGCCGCCGCTTGGCTCTCCGCGTCGGCGTATCGCTTGCGCTTGCAGTATGCAGCGCGCTGCTCACGCTGACCGCAAGCGCCCAGACGCGTGAGTCAGGCCCTTGGTGGCCGAATGCCGAATGGGGCCCGGACGATCAGGCGGGCGCCTCCAACCGGATCACCGACGCCAGGGTGATGGAGGCGCTGCAAATGGCGACCACCGGCAGGATCTACGAACTGGGCCAGATCTACGAGCAGGGGATGCCCCTGTTCGGTACCCGCAGCTATTCGATGGTGCTGCCGGCCCGGGACCCGGCGGCGGGCGACAACCGCATTGTGGCCAACGAGGAGTTCGTGTCGACCCAGATCGGCCAGGTAGGCACGCAGTTCGACGGGCTGGGACACGTCGGCCAGGAAGTGGTGATGGAGGATGGCAGCGTCGAGCATGTCTTCTTCAACGGTTTCACGGCGGCCGAGATGGACACGCCGGGCGGATTGCAGCGACTGGGCATCGAACACGTCCGGCCCATCGTCACCAAGGGCGTGCTGATCGATGTCGCCGGCTACCAGGGCGTGGAACGGTTGCCCAACGGCTATGAGGTTACGGTGGAGGATCTGTTGGGCGCGTTGGCGGCCCAGGGCATGTCGGCAGCGGATGTGGCCCCCGGCGATGCGCTGCTTCTGCGCTATGGTTGGTCGTCACTCTGGGATCAGCCCGAAGCCTACAATACCAACCCGCCGGGAATCGGGCTGGCCGCCGCCCAATGGATCATCGAGCGCCAGGTGACCATGATCGGCGCGGACTCATGGGGCAGCGAAGTGATTCCCAACCCCAACGAGGCGCTTGTCTTCCCGGTCCACCAGGAACTGCTCACGAAGAACGGCATCTTCAACCTGGAGAACATGCAGTTCGACGAACTCGTGGACGACGTGGTCTACGAGTTCCTGTTCATCGTTACCCCGATTCGTTTCAGGGGGGCGACGGGCTCGCCGGCGCGGCCGATCGCGATTCGCTGACGCCTTACTGGCCCCAGCGCGCCATGGCCTGGGCGTGCTCGGACTCCGGCGGCAGTTCCAGCAGTTCCATCCGGTTGCCGTTGGGATCGAAGACATTCGACAGGATTGCGTTGGTACTGCTCGATCGCCCATCCTGCACCTCGGCGCCGCGTTCCCGCCACATGCCGATGGCGGCATCCATGTCGTCCACGACCACGCCGAAGTGGTTGATTCCCGGTCCGCGGTTCTCGTTGGTGGGTTGAAGTTCCACGAACGTGCCCTGGCTGACCTGAACGTAGACCAGCGCCACCTCGCCGGCATCGTTCTCTATCCGGAATGCCTCCGGGTATCCCAGCGTCTCCGTGTAATACTCGATCGCAGCGTCCAGATCATCGAATGCGATGCCCACGTGGTTGACGCCGACGATGCCGCTGTTCTGATTCTGGCCGATGGCGATCTGGATGCCCATTCCTACCAGGATTCCGCCGACGAATAGACTAAGCATGCGCATGACAAACTCCTCTTCGTTGTTGTTCGAGTCCGGCAAGCCACCGGTGCGTGTCAGGAACGAAAATACCCTCTTGGTTCCCTCCAGTGCAATTCACCCGTATAGAATTCCGCCGGATCCGGAGCAGTGCTTCCATGTAGCCGGTCCCGCAATTCGATAGGATTGCGCCTTCGCCGGACAGGGGATGCAGATGAAAGCGGTATTGCAGAGGGAGTTTGGCGGCGCCGAAACGCTCTACGCGGGAGAAACGGAGACGCCGCAACCCGGAGAGGGGCAAGTCCTCATCAAGGTCGCGGCCACCACGGTGAATCGGGCGGACTGCGTGCAGCGGCAGGGCAATTACCACCAGCCGCCGGGCGATTCTCCCATCCTGGGGCTGGAGGTGGCCGGCACGGTCGATGCGCTGGGTCCCGGCGTCTCGGGTTTTGAGGTCGGTGAGCGGGTCATGTCATTGGTGGGTGGCGGCGGTTACGCCGAGTATACGGTGGCCTACGCAAGCCACGTCATGAGAATCCCCGAACGGCTCGACTTCCATCAGGCCGCGTGTGTTTGCGAGACCTACATCACCGCCTAT
>JAJDXU010000436.1 GCA_022823105.1 Dehalococcoidia bacterium | reverse complement strand
AATCCGTTGAGATCGCACTCCAGCACCCCGAGTCTTCCTGTTCAGGAGCGCCGCCCATGGCTGAGCAAACCGGTTCCACCCTTCAAAATATCCTGGAAGAATGCCGCGACGGCGCGGATGGCATAGGCTTCAACGAGGTAGTGGTGATGTTAGAGAGCACCGCCGCCTCCGCGGAAGTCTACATGGATTTCGACGACCTCAGGTTCACTCCCGACGGGCGCATCGTTACGCTGATGGTTCCCGGCGGCACGCACATGCACCTGGACATGTCCAAGATTCGGGAGGCGGAGTTCATTCACACGACCAACGACCAGGGGCTGCCGTCCTACCAACTGTGGATGCGGGACGGCGACGGCAACCCTGCCATGCGGATCTACCTGCGCAAGTCCGATGATGACGCCACCAACCCGCCGCGGCACGAATTCTTCATGGGATTGCTGGGCAAATATCCCAGCAAGATCGCGCTGTCCGAGGATGAATTCGGTGGCGCCGGCGAGCATCCCTAGACGCGCCCCGGTCAATCGCACTGACGAACACCATGACCTCCGCAGTTGTAATCGCCGGCGTACGCTCCGGCGTTGGCAAGACCACCATTGCCAGCGGCGTGATGGGCGCGCTGAAACGGCGCGGCCTGCGCGTGCAACCCTTCAAGGCCGGGCCCGATTACATAGATCCGACGTACCATACCATCGCGTGCGGCGTGCCTTCCCGCAACCTGGACACGTGGCTGTTGCCGCATCCGGTTGCCGCCGAGTTTTTCCATCGGGCGGCCGGCGCGGCAGATATCGCGGTCGTCGAGGGCGTGATGGGAGTTTTCGACGGGCATTCGTCGCTGGATGAGGACGGCTCCACCGCTGAGCTTGCCAAGCTGCTGGATGCTCCGGTGATCCTGATCGCGGACGCGGGCAAGGTTGCGCGGAGCGTGGCCGCGGAGGTGCTGGGATACCAGCAATTTGACCCCGACCTGCGCATCGCCGGCGTGATTCTCAATGGGGTGGGCAGCGAACGGCACCTGGAATTCTGCCAACCACAGATCGAGGCCACCACGGGTCTGCCGGTGGTCGGCTGGCTGCCGCGCCGCGACGACCTGGTGCAACCGGAGCGGCACCTGGGGTTGATTCCCACGGTCGAGGGCACGGTGATGAGCGACTGGTACGACTCGCTGAACGCGCAGATTGAGCAGACCATCGACCTGGACGCCATCGTCCGGATCGCCGGGACGGCCGGTGGGCCGTCCGATTCTGATTCGCCAGTGTTTCCTCACGAACGGCAACCGGCGCGCTGCGCGATTGCGGTGGCCCAGGATCGCGCGTTTTCCTTCTATTACCAGGATTCGCTGGATATGCTGTCCGCATGGGGCGCGGAGGTCGTGCCGTTCTCGCCTCTGGACGGTGATGCGCTGCCGGACGGCGTGGGGGGTGTCTACCTGGGAGGAGGGTTCCCCGAGCTGTTTGCGGAGGAGCTTTCGCGCAACAAGGGGATGCTTGATTCCGTGCGTTCGGCCATCGGAAGGAACGTGCCAGTTTACGGCGAGTGCGGTGGACTGATGTACCTGGGCAACAGCCTTTCCGATCTCGACGGCCGGCAATTCCCCATGGTGGGCGCGATTCCCGTAGTGTCTTCGATGGAGGGTCGGCGACTGCACCTGGGGTACCGCGAGGTGGAGGCGTGCGCGGAGGGCCCGCTGCTCCGGGCGGGCGAGCGGGTGCGCGGCCACGAGTTTCACTGGTCGGTGCTGCAGGATCCGCCCGGCGAGGAATCCGCGGCGTATCGCGTGGTAAACCAGGCGGGTCGCCCCGAAGGATTCCGAAATGGCAGCGTCTGGGCGTCCTACATCCACGTTCATCTCGGGAGCCGCCCGGGGCTTGCCAAACGGTTCGTCGATACCTGCGCCGCCACCCAGAGCGAGACGCCATGATGACCACGACCCAGACTCAACAGCCGATTGAATCAACGGGAGCCCCCGAGGACCTGGCGCCGTCGGAGTGGTTCCGTGGATACCTGCTGATACCGCTGGCGGAGTTCGGTCAGTCGCTGGACAGTGAGAGCCTGGACTCGTGGCTCGAGGACTTTGCGCAACGAAACAAGGACGCCCTGGGTGAATTTGAGATTACGGCGCATGGAGAACTGAAAATTATGGCTCCTACGGGATTGCCTGGTGACTGGTATGAAGCCGAGGTAGTGATCGAAGTGGGGATTTGGGGTAGGGAGCGTGGCGGCAAGTATGGCGGGTCCACATCCTTGTTCGTACTTCCGGACGGTTCTCGTTTGGGCCCGGACGCCTGGTGGATGTCCGACGAGAGATGGAACTCACTGCCCGAAGAGGCGCGGACACCGCCATACGCAAGGGTAGTTCCCGATTTCGTCGTTGAGATCGTTTCGCCGTCCAACCGGGGCCCACAGCTGGAGGACAAGGTTCGCCGTTACCTGGACGGCGGCGCTCGCCTGGTCTGGGTCATACATCCCGTTGAGCGAACCGTTTCCGTTTTCAGCCCTGGGGCGGGACCGGAAGTCCTGACTGATCCGGAAACTGTTGGCGGTGGCGATGTGTTGCCCGGCTTCGTGTTCAATGTTCGCCAGCGTATTTTCGACAATGTTCCGTGATGCCGGCAGCGGCGTCACCTCTTGAAACGGCTAGGAGGAGTACGGCACTCATGACAACGCAAGAAACCCGCCACGGCCCCCAGTCGGTGCGCGGCCCGCGGATCAACAAGGGACTGGTGATCGTCAACACCGGCAACGGCAAGGGCAAGACCACCGCCGCCATGGGCGTGCTGATGCGGTCCTGGGGCCGTGACATGAAAGTGATCATGCTCCAGTTCATCAAGCACACGACCGCCAATTTCGGCGAGCAGCGCGCTGCCCAGAAGATGGGGGTAACCGTCCGCGCCATGGGCGACGGTTTCACCTGGCGCTCGCAGGATCTGGACGCCAGCGCCGACCTGGCCCGGGCGCTGTGGGAGGACGCCAAGGAGGTGATCGCCAGCGGCGAGCATGACCTGGTGATCCTGGACGAGTTCACCTATCCCATGCATTACGGCTGGTTGCCGGTTGAGGATGTGATCGAAGCGCTCAAGGGCCGGCCGGAGATGCAGCACGTGATCATCACCGGACGCCATGCGCCCGAAGCCCTGGTGGAATATGCAGACCTGGTCACCGAGATGAACGTGGTGAAACACCCCTATGACGCGGGGATCAAGGCGCAGCCTGGCATTGAGTTCTGATGCCCGTTGCCGCTGCTGGATCAACGTATTTCGCTGCCACGGCCCGGAGGCTCCATGACAATCTCATCGCTGGTTGACCAGACCATTGCCGCCATTGGTCCGCTGGATGCCAGATCCGTGGCTGCTGCCGAGGGCCGGCAGGGTGTGCTGACCAAGCCGCCGGGCAGCCTCGGCCGCCTGGAGGCGCTGTCCATCCAACTGGCCGGAATATTCGGCGAGCCGATCCCTGAGATCACAGGCAAGGCGGTGATCGTGGTTGCGGGAGATCACGGTGTCGCTTCGGAGGGGGTTTCGGCCTATCCGTCAGAGGTCACGCCGCAGATGGTGTTCAACTTCCTGGCCGGTGGGGCTGCCATAAACGCGCTGGCCGGACACGCGGGCGCGACCATCACGGTGATCGACGCGGGCGTGGCGGTTGACCTGGATCCGCAGCCCGGACTCACCATCGCCAAGGTCGGCTACGGGGCCGGCAACATCGCCGCCGGTCCGGCCATGAGCCGCGACGACGCCATACGCTGCCTGGAGATTGGCATCAACGCCGCCAACGCGAGCGCCGACGGAGGGGCCAACCTCATCGCCGGCGGCGACATGGGCATCGGCAACACCACGCCATCCGCAGCGATCACCGCCGTGATAACCGGCGCGGATGTCGCGTCGGTCACGGGTCGCGGCACCGGGGTGGATGACGCAGCTCTTGAGGGCAAAATCGCCACCATCAGACGCGCCCTGGACGTCAACCAACCGGACGGAGAGGACGGCCTTGACGTGTTGGCCAAGGTCGGGGGTTACGAGATAGGCGTCCTGGCCGGCGTGATGCTGGGCGCTGCCGCCCGCAACTGCGCCGTCATAGTGGACGGATTCATAAGTGGAGCGGCGGCCCTGATTGCCTGGAGACTGTGTCCTCAGATCGCCGACCGCTACATCGCCGCCCACCGGTCGGTGGAGCCGGGCCACAACGTCGGGCTGCAGGCCATGGGGCTGTCGCCCCTGCTGAACATGGATATGCGTCTGGGAGAAGGCACCGGCGCGGCGCTGGCCATGCACATCGTAGAGGCGTCGGCGAAGATCCTGTCCGAGATGGCGACGTTTGCGGAGGCCGGCGTCTCTGATCGCGACGACTAGCCGCTGCCGCTGACAGTGCTGCGCGCCGTCTTTGCGCCGCTCCTGGTGGCGCTATCGTTCCTGACCATCCTGCCGGTCGGGCTGGCTTCGGCCACCGACTCTGAAATCTCCCGCTCCCGCGGCTGGTACCCGGTGGTGGGATTGCTCTACGGACTGCTATTGGCGGTCCTGGTGGCGCTCTTCACCCTGGTTCCGCCCCCTTTCGTGCATACGATACTGGCGGCGGCCCTGCTGGTCGTGGCGCTCGCGGTGGTCAACCGGTTTCTGCATCTGGACGGCCTGATGGATTACTGTGATGCGATGTGGGGTGGGAGGACTGTGGAACGCCGGCTGGAGATAATGAGGGACTCACGGGTCGGGTCGTTTGCGGTGGCCGGATGCTTCTGCGTGCTGCTGGTCAAGTTTGCGGCGCTGTTCAACCTGGCGCTGAGCCTGACGTTCGTCGTCTCCGTGCTGACATTCCCCGTGATCTCCCGGTGGTCGATGGCGCTGCTGCTCACGGCATTTCCATACGGCCGACAGGAGGGAATCGGCAGCGCGTTTTTCGCCGGCGGCCGCCCCTGGCTGGCCACCGGGTTTGCGTTGCTCACTGCACTGGCTCTTTGCTGGCTGACGCTGGGCGTGGTGGGAGTGTCGGTCCTGGCCATGTCCTCGCTGCTGGCGCTGTCTTTCGGTTGGTGGACCGTACGGCGTCTGGGAGGCGGGTTGACGGGGGACTGCTATGGAGCGGCCAACGAGATAGTGGAGGCGTTCTCACTGGCCTGTTTGGCGATATGGCTCCGCATAGAACCGCCAGCGTATCTTGACTACGGGTACGGCGCGGCGGTCCTCTTCCAATACCTCAACCGGTTGCCCCTGGCGGGCGGCTGGTATTCGTACGCGCCATGACCGACGTTTCAGCCGTGCTGAACGGATTGCCCGTTCTGCTGAGCGCGACAGCGCTGCTGTTGGCGGTGCTGCTGGACGTGGCGCTGGGCGAGCCGCCGAACCGACTGCATCCCACGGTGTGGATTGGCAAGACGGTGGCGTTGGCCGAACGGGTCTGCCCGGGGCCGAAGTCGTCGCCGGCTGCGCAGTTGGCGGCCGGGGCGGCGATGGCGGTGTTGATTCCCGCGGCGTGGGGGGCTGCGGCGTGGGCGGTTGAGGTTGGACTGCTGATCTTGCATCCCGTGGCGTACTTGGTGGTGGTCGCGGTCTGGCTGAAAACCACTTTTTCGGTACGGATGCTGCACCGGGTCGCCGCAGACATCGGGCGCATTCTGTCGTCGGGAGATGTGGACGAGGCGCGCCGCCAGATGTCCGCGCTGGTCAGCCGCGACACTTCCCAGCTCACGATCGGGCAGATGGCGGCGGGGGCTATAGAGTCCGTAGCGGAGAACATCACCGACAGCGTGGTGGGGCCGTTGTTGGCGTTCGCATTGTTCGGGCTGCCGGGAGCGGTCGTATACCGGGCCATCAACACCCTGGACAGCATGGTGGGATACCACGGCCGCTATGAGTATCTGGGCAAGGCGTCGGCCAGGCTTGACGACGTTGTGAACCTGATTCCGGCGCGCCTGGCGGCTCTGCTGCTCTGGGTCGCCACCGCCGTGTTGCCGGGAATGGCCGGCGGTCGCGCGTGGAGGATCATGCTGGCGCATCGGGGGCGGACGGAATCGCCCAATGCGGGCTGGACCATGGCGGCGATGGCCGGAGGGTTGGGAGTGACGCTGGAAAAGGTTGGGCATTATCGCCTCGGCGACCCTGCGCCCGAGCCCATGCCCGGGCACATCGGCCTGGCGACGCGCGCGCTTTACGCCACGACGGCTCTGACTACGGTACTGGCCATGGGCATTGTCTGGCTGTGTTGGGCGTTCCGGCCGTGGTGGTAGAATGACCCGGAGTAACCGGCGCCACCAGAGGTTGAGATGACGACCGCCAAACCGGGAACCAGGATGACCCTCTCCGAGTATCGCGACACGGAGGAGATGGAGGGTGGGGTATGTGAACTGATCAACGGAGAGTTTTGCCAGATGCCACCGGCAACGCCCGAGCACCAACTACTAATCGATTTCCTGGTCGGAATGATCAATGGCCTTGCACGGTCAATCCAACCGATGCCGGGTCTCGCTTTCACGAGCATCGGACTCGCGCTGAGCGATCTGTACGCGCCCACGCCGGACATCGTTTACCTGCGGGCTGAGAACCTGCATCTGATACGAGGAAGCATGGTTGAAGGCGTGCCCGACCTGGTGGTTGAGGCTCTATCGAGCGATCGGAGCCGGGATCTGGTGATGAAGCGGGACATCTACGCCGAGGCCGGCATTCCCGAATACTGGCTGCTCGACCCGGTGAACGACACCATCACCGTGCTCGAATTGTCCGGTTCCGGATTCGCAGAGCGGGCGGCGCTTGGCCGCAGCGACACCCTGACCACGGCGACGATACCCGGGTTCGAGTTGCCGCTGGACCAACTTTTCGATGATCCGGTGCTGGCGATCATTCGCAGCAACCGGTAGCCTGATTTCCGGCACGCATGCAGCCCGACTCGGCCAATTCCGCTCCGCTTTCCAGGCCGGTTCACGGCGGGATCAAGGAGGAGGAGCTTCGCGCGCTGGGCCTACGCATGGAGGACTGCCTCGATTTCTCCGCCAGCGTGAGCCCGCTGGGAGCGCCCGAGGGGGTGCAAGAGGCCATTGCGGCCGTTGACCTGGCCGCTTATCCGGACCCTCATTGCCTGGCTCTCACCGAAGCCGCAGCGGATCATCACGCAGTTGATGGGGTTACCGCCGACAACGTGATCGTAGGAAACGGGTCCACGGAAATCATCCACCTGCTGACCAGGGCCTACATGGAAGAGCGGTTGGGCGGTTGCTCCGCATCGGCGCTGCTATTGACACCCACCTACGGCGAATACGACGGGGCGGTACGGATATCCGGCGGGCAGGCGCACACCCTTCCCGCCACTCGGAATGAGGGCGGTTTCACGTGGGACACTGCCGCCGCTGAACGGCTCATATCCCAGCACAGACCGGCGCTCACGTTCGTCTGCAACCCGAACAACCCCACCGGAGCGCTGATGGCGCCGGAGGAACTGCGGGCACTGGCCGAGTCGGCGCAGAGCATCGGCGGCCTTCTGGTGGTGGATGAGGCGTACATCAACCTGTCGGACCGCTGGATGGAGGGCAGCGCCGTCGGAATGGCGGCGAGCCTGGGATCCGTGGTGGCGCTGCGCTCCATGACCAAGGACTACGCGCTGACCGCGCTGCGTCTGGGTTACGCCGTCGCCGCGCCGCCGGTTATTGCCCGCCTGGGAGCGTTGCAACCGGACTGGAGCGTCAACGGACTGGCGCAGGCCGCCGGGATGGTCGCGCTAGCGGCCGACGGCTACCTGGACCGGGCGCGGGAAACGGTGGCGGCGTCTCGTGATCGCGTCGTCGAACGCCTGGGGGCGTTGGGCATTCGATGCTACCCCACCGCGGCCAACTTTGTGCTGGCCCCGGTGGGCGACGCGGCGGGTCTGCGCGATCGATTGGCGCGGCGAGGCCTGTTCGTCCGGGACTGCACGTCGTTCGGCCTGCCGGACTGCATCCGCATCGGGCTGCGACCCGTGGACGACTGCATCCGTTTGACCGACGCCATCGCCGAGTTGTTGAATGACACCAAGCCAGCTTGAGGAAAGTCCATGGGAATCATCTACATCACCCGCCACGGCGAAACCGAATGGAACGTTGCCGGCCGCATACAGGGGCACACCGACGTAGGGTTGTCCGATAGGGGCCGGGAGCAGGCGCAGATGTTGGCGCGTCGCCTGGCGACCGTCCGGATCGACTCCGCTTATTCGTCGGACCTGTCTCGCGCAGCCGAGACGGCGCGGGTTGCGCTGGGGGAACGGGACGTGCCGATCACGTTCACCCAGGAGTTGCGCGAATACAACAAGGGCGTGTTCGAGGGACTGACCGAAGCGGAGTATCGCGACAAGTACCCTGAGCTATACGAACCTTCGATGGCCAACGACCTGGATTTCGCGCCGCCGGGCGGCGAAACCATCCGCGAGACCAGCGCACGGCTCGCAGGGATCGTCCAACAGGTCAGGGACGCCCACATGGACCAGAGCGCGCTGATCGTGGGGCACGGCGGCAGCCTGCGGGCCGGGATCGTCTCGCTGCTGGGACTGCCGCTGGAGGCCAACTGGAAGTTCGCCATGTCCAACTGCTCGCTGACGGTGATCTACACCTACCCGGACAACTCGGTGATGCACCTGTACAACGACACGTCGCACATCAGCGGCGTGGTGCGAGCGTGGGAGCGATAATATCAAGCACATTCACCCTCACCCCAGCCCTCTCCCATCAAGGGAGAGGGAGACGCTATGAAACCGATGCGATGGCGTGGTCCAGGATGTCGGCGGCGAGGTCCATCTGGTCCTCGGTGGTGGTGAACGGGGGCACGAAGCGGAGCGCGGAACCACGGCGGCGGACGCTCATGATGAGGCCATTCTCCAGGCAGATGCGGCCGATCTGCTGGCCCTGGCTGTAGGCGGGCTCCTTGGTTTCCCGGTCGATCACGAATTCGATGCCCTGGAGAAGGCCGCGGCCGCGGACGTCGCCGATCAGCTCGTGCCTTTGCTGCAACTGCTGCAGGTGTCCGCGCCAATAGCGGCCGATACGGTCGGCCACGTCCACCAGGTTTTCCTCGAGGATGATGTCCAGGCTGGCGATGGCGGCGTTGCAGGTCAACGGGTCGTTGGAGTGGGAGTGGGCGACCACCAGGCCGGTTTCCACGGCTTTCTCTTCGATTTCATCGGTGGTGATAGTGGCGCTGATGGCGATGCCGCCGCCGAAGTGCTTGGAGATGGTGAAAATATCCGGAACGACGCCCTCCTGCTCAGACGCCCACATGGATCCCAGCTTGGCGAGACCCGTCTGCGCCTCGTCGAGGATGAGCAACATGCCGCGCCGTTCGCAGCGTTGCTTGAGTTCCTGGAGCCAGCCGGGAGGCGGTTCGATGACGCCACCGGCGCTGAACAAAGGCTCGGTGATGACGGCGGCCATGCGGCCGTCGGACTGGGCGTCGAGCAGTTCGAAGCTGGTGTCCAGGCAGGTGTAGTCGCAGGCCGGGCGGTCCCGGCAGAAGGCGCACCGGTAGCGATAGGGGGCGATGATCGGGTAGTTGCCGGGAGCGTAGGGGCCGTAGCCGCCGTGCCATCCTGAGAACGTGACGGCGCGGGCGGCGTCGCTCATGCCGTGGAAACTGACCACGGGGCTGGCGATTTCGTAGCCGCCGGTGTAGCGCTTGGCGATGGCCATGGCGGCCTCGTTGGAGTCGCTGCCTGAGGTGAGGAACATGCTGCGGTTGAGGCCGGGTGGAGTGATTTCAGCCAGGCGGCTGGCCAGGATGATTTCCCGGTCGTTGAACATGGTCATGTGGCTGTGGATCAACGATTCGGCGCTCTCCTGGAGGGCCTGGACGATGCGGGGATGGTTGTGGCCCAGGGCGGCGCACATCTGGCCGGAGTTGAAATCGAGATATTCCTTCCCGTTGATGTCGCGGACGACAGAACCGCGGCCCCAGACGAAGATGGGGCCGGTGACGCCGCTGCGATCCATGCGGCTGCGGAAACTGTACCGGCGCGCCAGGTCGAGCAGTTCTTCTTCAGTGTAATTATCCGGCACGGTGAGCCTCCGCCAGTTCAGGTTGAGGTGATTGTATTGTAGGGAGGGACGGTGTCAACGTTGCTGGGGACGCCGATACACGCCGAAATATCAAAGGCCATGCGGTATTAGGCCGGGACCGGGTTGAGGGCATGGCTAACGCGCGGGGGCGGGCAGGTCCCAGCGGAAGAATTCGCGGTAGCGGTCGTGGCTGGCCCAGGGCAACAGGTTGAATACGATGACCTCGTACTCAGGGACGTCGCCCCGTAGCCGGATGTCCTTGAGGTAGCGGCCCAGGTCGGCGTAGGTGGGGAGGATGAAGCCGGCATTGGCGATGCGCCTGATTACGTCGGCGGGTTCCGGAGGTTCGGAGGGGTCCCATTCGTCGGAGACGGATTCGGCGATGCGGCGGAGTTTGAGGATGGCGAGTTCACGGGCGAACCTGCGCTTGAGGGCGTCGACCTGGCGGCGGATTTGGGAGAGGGTCATGGGGTTACCTCTGACGGGGGAGAGCTTACATCGATGCACAGGATATAAAGGATAGGGTATTCGGGTGTTGGGGATTTTTGGAAAACCCGCTCATTTCCGTTCATTTCCGGTCAATTGAGTAGGGGATTGGGGTGGGATGTGGTGGCGAATGGGGGCGTTGAGGGCGATTTTGGGGGCGAAATTCACGGTTTTGTTGGGCTTTTGGGGGGATTTGGGAGAG
>JAJDXU010000369.1 GCA_022823105.1 Dehalococcoidia bacterium | reverse complement strand
AGGTGGGCTATGGTCTGGCCCGAGTACCGTTCATGGCCCTGGAACCGCCGGATCACCGCACCGTTCTTCTGCTCCACCTAGGCCTGATCGTTCTCGCGGTACGCCCGGGAACGGGTGAACCCTATGCCCCGGTCGGCGCAGTGCTTGGTGAGCGTTTCGTTGATGAAGACGCTGTCGTTGTCGGAGTCGATGCCGAGGACGGGAAAGGGCAATTGCTTGGCGATGGCTTCCGGTCCCGCCACCACCAGGTTTTGCTCCCTGGCCAGCAGGGGCACCGCCTCGGTCCAGCCGGTGCAGACATCGGTGGCCACCAGGCTGTAGATGAAGGATCCCCACATGCTGTCGCCGCAGTGGGCCACTAGGTCGATCTCCAGGAACCCGGGCGGTGGCCGGTTCCAGTCGGCGAAGGTGCGCACCGGAATATTGCGACCGGGTGATAACCGCCGCCGGCGTTTGCGCCGACCCGCCACCGTGGCCCGCACCGGTTTCGGCAACCGGTCCAGAGTGGCAGTGCTGGCCGACAGCATTCGCGTTTTCACCTCAGGGTCCAGATCCAGATGGCCGTGCCGCCTCCATGGACTCCACCAAGTGGGCCATCGCCGCCTTCAGGCGCTTGCCGCAGATGCTGTCCGAAGCTGCCCAGATCAGGATCACCACCTCCCGAACCGCATCGTCGTAGATGCGCCGCTCTTTGACTGCACCGGTCCCGACGCTACCCTCTGCGGCCTGGGCCAACAGCCCGATGCCGTGTTTGCGGTGGTGGCCGGTTACGGCGATGAACCCGCTCAGGATCTTGCTCTTGTCCTTGCGGGACGACTCCCGGTAACGGTCCCGTATCGATGCCAGCGACTCACGTTTCGCTATCCTGCTCATGCCTCCTGCCACACGGACGCCTCCCGATATTTCGGTAGCATTCTACGTGCGGCAATTACTTCCCAAAAGTAACGTTTTCATTGAGGCAATGCGCCTTCGGAACGTCGTACGTGGCAGCCAATCTCCCCAGGTTCGCCTTGCTGGGGGTCGCTATGCCGCGTTCATCGGGTCCGAGGGTCTCTTTGCTCATACCGGACTGTGTAGCCGCTTGGTTTTGTTGCAGGCCGGATCGCTGTCGGGCGATCTTGAGTCTCTTCGGGTCGGCTATGACCTGGGTAAAAGGTGCGACGGCAGTTAGGGCTTTGCGGTCACTCAGGCCAACCAGTTCGGCGGTTGGTATGCCGTAGATGCGGGACAGAGCCTCTTTGAGGGTTGCTTAAGGTTGCGTTCGTCCGGCTTCCCAGTTGCGGACCGTCTGGGCCGTGACCTAAAGTTTCTCCGCCACCTCGTCTTGGGTCAGTCCGGCCTTGATTCTGGCGTTTCTGAGCTGCCGCGCCAGGGATTTGAGCTCGGGACGGATGGTCTTGAGTACCCGTCCGCTGCGTTTCTTGGGCATGGCTGCTGTCCTCATTGTCGGCTTGATAGTGGTGGGCGTTACCGGGTTATCCGGGTGGTGGTGTGCCGGCAGCTCATCTGCGACCGGCGGATTAACTTCGAAGGACAGGAGACCGACCCAGGGTAAATGAGGAACAAAGATCTTGTTTCCATGGACACCGCCAGAAAGATTGCGTTCTACTCGCCGACAAGATGGCCGGCGGCGTGACGCCTGAGCGATTGTCGGCGATGCGTATTTCGGTCCGATTGTGTTTTACCCGCGATCCTCATCTGGCGTCAGGCTGGGAGGTAATATGCGCGCTGATCAGGACAGCCATAGCAGTTTTACCTTTGTGACGACCACCGTGGACGAGAGCCCAAGCCACGCGAGATCTTTCTCTAGGGCCGGCAGAAATACAAGAAATCGCGCCCGGGCTTGCCGAGCGCGATCATGCTGTCTGATGCTGTGGATTAGGGTGCGTTGCGGTACGTTGCTGGGAATTTGTCCAACAAAATCGCTCGAGACCAGCCTTCTCGACAATTATTGATACCTTCTCTGAGTTTAGTTTTGCTCCTTATTGAGATTTTGGTGCCGAGGGAGGGACTCGAACCCACACACCTCCAGGAGGTAGCGGATTTTAAGTCCGCCGCGTCTACCTTTTCGCCACCTCGGCACGGAGGTAAAAATAATCGCGCAACTCGATTTGGCATACAAATCGGTGCGCGTTCAAATCGCTGGCCTATTTTGACGATTGGCTGGTTCTCATGTGAAGAAGTTTGGAGGCGACGGGCGGATTCGAACCGCCGAATAGAGGTTTTGCAGACCTCCGCCTTAGTCCACTTGGCTACGTCGCCTCGTTTCTTGACCTTACTGGTCTCCGACTCTCGGATGCTAATATCGCATCTACCGCCGAGGCCAGTTGGTGCCGAGGGCGGGACTTGAACCCACACGAGCGAAAGCCCACGGCCCCCTCAAGACCGCGTGTCTACCATTTCCACCACCTCGGCATGCACATGGCCCGATTATATCATAGATATCCACGGCTCAACGACGACCTTGATTGAAGCTTATCGGCCCTAGTTTAACGATGAGCGGCAGGCTTCTCTATCGCGGACAGCCCACCGCCGTTAAGGTCACGGTGGTCAGTTTACCTGGTGCTCGCTGTGAAGGAGCTCCTTGGCGATGGTACCGATATTGGCTTCGATGCAATCGCGGAGGGCCGAGTAGATGGAACGATTGATGGATTCCATCATCCAAGACTCATACTCCGCATCCGCCTGGTATTCGTTCTTCACCGCCACCAGTTGTCGGAGCGATTCCAGGTAATGTGTCTGTAAAGGGGTGAGCGACTCGATGTCGAAATCTTCCACCTGCGGTCCGGCCTGCTGATCTACGCTGATCGGGGCCTGGTCCACTGACGGGCTTTCGTTTTCCAATCCGCCGATCTCGACGTCGTCTTTTGGTGAAGCGTTCATTGCATTTCTCCCGGTTTTCGGCGGGGCAGTACCACCGCGGCGGGTGGTAACCTTGAATTTCATTATAGCACTTTCAGGGTTCAGGGGTACCGTCGAGTGGGTAGTTTACAAGGGTTTTACCGTTTGGCAACCCTGACCATGCATCGCCGGATAGTCCGCCGGCCGGACCATCCGGTTCGTGCAGCAGATTCCCGAGATTGAACTTGCAGCCGTGGATTGATCAGTCCTAAACCTCCCTGAACTCGCCTTCGACGGTGTCATCGCCCGGCGGCTCGCTAGGCTGGCCGGCTCCGGGGCCATCCGCGCCCGGCTGGGAGTAAACGGCCTGGCCGACCTTCTGCAGGGTTTCGTTGAGTTCATTCATGGCCGTCTGCATTTGCGCCACGTTGTTGGTAGCGATCGCAGAGCGCAGGGCTGTCAGTTTCTCCTGCGCTTCAGCTTTGAGGTCGGCGGGGAGGATTTCGTCGTGTTCGGCCAGCAACCGCTCGGCGGAATACGCCAGACTGTCGGCCTGGTTTCGGGTTTCCACCTCAGCGCGGCGGGCCCGGTCCGCTTCCTCATTGGCCTGGGCCTCGGACATCATCCGTTCAATGTCCTCGTCGGAAAGGCCGCTGCTCGTCTGGATCACGATCCGCTGCTCTTTGCCAGTGCCCTTATCCTGGGCGGAGACGCTGAGGATTCCGTTGGAGTCTATGTCGAAGGTCACGTCGATTTGGGGAATTCCCCGGGGGGCGGGCAGGATGCCGTCCAACATGAAACGGCCGATGGTCTTGTTGTCGGCTGACATGGGACGTTCGCCCTGCAGGACGTGAATGTCCACGCTAGGCTGGTTGTCGGTCGCCGTGGTGAAGGTCTCAGTTTTCTTGGTCGGGATGGTTGTGTTGCGGGGAATCAGCGCGGTTGTGACGTTGCCTAGGGTCTCGATCCCCAGTGTCAGGGGAGTGACGTCGAGGAGAACGATGTCGCCAACCTCGCCTCCCAACACGCCGGCCTGGATGGCGGCGCCCAAGGCTACGGCTTCGTCAGGGTTCACGGAGCGCGACGGTTCTTTACCGAAAATCTGCTGAACTTTTTGCTGAACTGAAGGCATGCGTGTCATGCCACCGACCAGAATGACGTCATTGATGCTGTCTACGGAGACGCCAGCATCAGAGATGGCCTGTCGACACGGGCCTTCGGTGCGGTCGATTAGGTGGCTGACCAACTGCTCCAAACGCGACCGGCTGATAGATTTGACCAGGTGCTGCGGACCGCTGGCGTCGGCGGTAATGAACGGGAGGTTGATCTCGGTTTCGAGGGTACTGGAGAGTTCGATTTTTGCGCGCTCCGCGGCG
>JAJDXU010000142.1 GCA_022823105.1 Dehalococcoidia bacterium | reverse complement strand
TCGTCAGCGCCAGCCAGTCTTCGCCTTTGATCACCATGTCGTCCACCTCAGCAGGGTTACTCCGGCTGATACTAACACGGTCGACTCCCGAATTCGGGCAGAGATCGGGAATCAGTGCAAGGTTCGCCCCCTCTCTTATGGGGTACTATATGGCGGAACCAAAAATATGACAGATCGGGCGATTGTTCGCGCATCGCCGTCGCTGTGTTAGGAGGGGACATGGCCGATAAAAATATTCTGTGCGGCTTTGGCGTTGACCTGGACGCGGTGGGTGGTTGGCTCGGTTCCTACGGCGGCGAGGACTCACCCGACGACATCTCCCGAGGCATGTTCGCCGGAGAGGTCGGCACGCCCCGACTCCTGAAACTCTTCCAGCGGCTGGACATCCGAACCAGTTGGTTCATACCCGGCCACTCCATCGAGACCTTTCCCGACGAGTGCCGCATGATCGTGGACCAGGGCCACGAAATCGGAATGCACGGCTACTCGCACGAAAACCCCATCTCCATGTCACCGGACCAGGAGGAAACGGTCCTGCTCCGTTGCATCGACCTCATCACCGACCTGTCCGGGAAACGCCCCAGGGGTTACGTGGCGCCGTGGTGGGAATTCAGCCACGTCACCAACGAGCTGCTGCTCAAGCACGGCATCAAATACGACCACAGCCTCATGCACAAGGACTTCGAGTGCTACTACGTCCGAGTCGGGGACCGCTGGACCAAGATCGACTATGCAATGCCCGCCGATTACTGGATGCACGCCCTCGAACGCGGCGAGGAAACCGATCTGGTTGAGATTCCGGCCAATTGGTACCTGGACGACCTGCCTCCCATGATGTTCATCAAGAAGGCCCCCAACAGCCACGGCTTCGTGAATCCCCGGGACATCGAGCAGTTGTGGCGCGACCAGTTCGACTGGGTTTACCGGGAGTACGACGAGGCGATCTTCCCCATCACCATCCATCCTGACGTGAGCGGCCGGCCCCAGGTTCTGCTCATGCTGGAACGCATAGTCGACCACATCCGCTCCCACGACGGCGTCCGGTTCGTCACACTGGAAGAGATGGCCGACGATTTCACCGCCAAACATCCGCTCCAACGGTCCTGACATCGCCCCCGCGCCTTTACGTATCGCAGGAGACCCCATGCGCAGCATCGACTTTCACGCACACCTCACTCCCCAGTGTTTCTGGCACGCGACAGAAGACTCAGGCGACTGGCACTCGCTGCGGAGGGAGCGGGACGCCAGGGGACGCGAAATACTGGTCGTCGGCGACCGACGTGGCCAGCTTCCGCCGAAGTCCAGCTGGACGCCCGAACAGCGCTTGTCGGATATGGATTCCCTCGGTGTGGACATACACGTGGTGTCCCCGTACTCGGGTTTCTACAACTACGAACTGGACACGAACCTCGCCGCGGCAACCTCCCGTGAGTCCAACGACGAGATCAGCCAAATGATGAAATCCTGGCCGGACCGGTTCGCCGGCCTGGCCACCCTGCCCATGCAGGACGTTCCGGCCGCAATCGCTGAGCTGGAGCGGGTGATGGTCGACCTCGGCTTCAAGGGCGCAGTTATCGACGACAAGATCAACGAAAAGCTCCTAGACGAACCCGAGTTCATGCCTTTTTGGAAAGCCGCCGAACAGTTGGGCGCGTTCATCCTGTTTCATCAGGGCGGCGACACGATCGTCGATCGCCGCATCCAGCGCTACCACCTGCCCAATTCCGTCGGCAACCTAGCCGACCGCACCATCACCTTCGCCTCCCTGGTCATGGGTGGTGTGATGGACGCCTGTCCCGACCTCCGCATCTGCCTCTCCCACGGCGGCGGATTCGCATGCTACGGCGCCGGTCGCATGGATCGCGGCTGGGAGCGTATCCCACCAGGCGAGCGCCTGGCGGCGGACCCGCCCAGCCGATATCTCAGCCGGTTCTACTACGATTGCATCGTGTACACCGAACAGTCCTTGCGGTTCCTCATAGACTCGGTTGGCATCGAACGCGTCGTATTCGGCACCGACTGGCCCTACGACATGGCCCAAGACTGGCCGGTCTCCTGGCTCCTCAGCATGGAAAGCCTCACGCAGGATGAGAAAGACGCCATCCTGTGGAAAAACCTTGAAAACTTGCTGGGCATCTGACGTCCCCGCTCAAAAACGGCACCCGGAGTAGGACCCATGAGAATTATCGACGTGCATGCCCATTTGGCCCCCCAGGTCCTCTGGCAGGCGTTCCAGGAAAGCAGGGACTGGCACGGCATGAACCACGAATCCCGTGGCGACGCTGAATTCATCGTTGGCAACGGCAAGCGCATCCTCATCAACTCCCCGAAAATCCGGTACACACCCGAGCAACGACTCGCCGACATGGATGCCGACGGCACTGACGTCCAGGTAGTTTCCATCCACACCCCGCTGTTCCCCTACCACTGGGACACCTCGGTAGCTGTACGGGCTTCCCGCGAGGTGAACGACGAAATAGCTGGAATGACAAAGCAATGGCCGGATCGTTTTGCCGGCCTCGCCACCCTACCGCTACAGGACGTTGACGCCTCAATCCAAGAGCTGGAAAGGGCCGTCAATGATCTGGGCCTGAAAGGCGCTGAAGTGGACATGGTGGTCAACGGTCTCAACTGGGACGAGCCACGATTCTTACCCTTGTTCAAGGCCGCCGAGGAAATGGGCGCCCTGCTGTTCTTCCACCCGCAGCCCCAGGACAACATCGTCGCCATGGAGCGCACCCTGCGATACGGCATACCCAACAGCGTGGGGGTAGTGCTTGAGGACGCGCTGGTCGTCGCCACCCTGATCTGCGGAGGCATCCTGGATAAATGTCCAAACTTGAGAGTCTGCATCGCCCACGGCGGCGGCGGCGCCTGCTTCGCAATGGGACGCATCGATCACGGTTGGCAGGTTCGGTCCGAAGCCCGCGTCAA
>JAJDXU010000430.1 GCA_022823105.1 Dehalococcoidia bacterium | reverse complement strand
CGACCCGGCCGGCTCGGCGTTCCGCGTCGCACGTTCCTGTCGCCTCGTCGTAGGCCGCAACTGATTGCACCGGAGACGGTTCCGGCAACCCGGGAAAGCACGGGTCCTCGGGCATCAGCCGGGCATACTCTGCGGCCTGTTTTATCGCGTCAGAAAGGCCCTCGAGGGAAAGGTTATTGGTTACCGACCGCCCCTGCCGCAAACCGGTGGCGACGCGAACATGGGCCACGGCATCCTGGTGCGCAACATTCTGGTGGATCCGATTGTTGGCGAACCGGGTCAACGCCTGGTCGGTGGCGGTCAGGTAAATGTCGGCGTGTGACCCGGGCGGACAATGCCGCAACGCTTCCTTCAACCGCGACCGTATGTATTCCGGACCCAACACCATGGAGTATTCCAGACTATCGCAGGACGCCGACCTGGACGTTTCGGAAACGCGACGGACTGGCGCCGTGGCTTGTATGCGCGATCTGGCCCGGCTGCCCCTTGCCACAGCGGGGCGTTCCCCACAAATTCCAGTGATCTGCACTGCACACGGCGTCGCAGCTGCGCCAGAATTCAGGGGTTATCCCAGTGTAAGTGCAGTTCCGGAGCAGACGTCCCAATTTGCCTTTTTTGATTTCCCGGCCCACCTCGGCGCCGAACTGGAAATTGTAGCGGCGGTCGTCTATTGACCAGGACCGGTTGGTTTCGAGATAGATTCCGTCGTCGGTATCTGCGATGAGATCGTCGAAGGACCACAGGCCAGGCTCGAGACTGACGTTGGTCATCCTGATCAGGGGAATCCGATTCCACGACGAAGCCCGCATGCAACCGTTGGACTGCAACCCAAGCCGGGCGGCGGACTCCCGGGACATCAGGTAGCCAACGAACCGGCCCTGGCGGATGATGTCGGTGGCTTGAGCGGGCAGGCCTTCGTCATCCCAGCCGAACGTGCCGAGGCCCGTCGCGCTGCTGCTGTCGGCCGTAATGTTGACCTGCTCGGAACCGTACTGGAAATTTTGCAACAGGTCCGGGGTGAGAAATGAGGTGCCGGCGAATGCGGCTTCATCGCCAAGCGCACGATCCAGTTCCACCGCGTGGCCGCATGATTCGTGGATCTGCAACGCCAACTGACTGCTGTCGATGATGAGGTCGGTGGCGACGCCGACAGGGCAAGGTTCGGCGGTGAGCAGTTCCGCAGCTTCCTCTGCAACACGGTGAGCGTTCCCCGCCAGGTCCATCTCCACCACGTACTCCCAACCGGCGCAACCCTGCTGTCGACCGTGGGACTGGGGATATGATCGTCGCTGGGTCTCGCCATTGCCAACCGCCGTCGCCTGGATTCCGCCGCCCGCCTCATGGATCGTTTGCCTTACCAGGGCGCCCTCGGTGCTGGCGAAGGTGCGATCTTCCCGGATGAACACCACGTTGCCCATGCGTGCGGTGACCTGGGGAACCTGGCTCATCTCGGCGTCGGCGGCGAAGAGCACGGAGAGTTTGTCCTCCACGGGAATGGCAAACGGATCGACGACGATGGGCGTTGCATAACTGCCGCGACTCCGGACTGGCGATCCAAGGAGTTCGGAGACCGAGACTCCGGAACCGTTGACTCTGGCGGATGCGCGGGCGATTTGAACGGCTTCGCCGGCCGCCGCGTCCGATGCGGCGTTGGTCAAATCTCGCGTGGAGGCGAATCCCCACGCGCCATCATACAGAGCGCGGATTCCCAACCCGACCGATTCGTCGGCGGTCATGGTTTCCACCACGCCGTTGCGCACTACGATGCGCTGCTCCTGATTGGACACCAGGCGGATGTCAGCGTATTCCGCGCCCCGCTGGCGGGCGGTATCCAGTGCGGTGGCGATCAGCGGGTCCATCACACCGGCAGGAACGGTTCGTCGGACGGCGGGGGTAGTTGCTCGAAAGCGTTGATGTTGAACGCCAGCACCGAATAGTAGCCCATCAGGTTGGTCAATTCGATCAGTCCCCGCTCGCCAAACGCGGCGAGGGCGGCGTCGAACGTGGGTTGCGACACTCTGCGGGTTCGGAAGAACTCCCGTCCGTAATTGATGACGGCTGACTCCTCGGCGGACAGTTCGGGCAGGTCCTGCTTGTCCCGCAAGCTATCCACCAGAGCATCGCTGAGTCCGGCACGTCGGCCTGCGGCCGCATGGGCGTGCCAAATGAACTGGCAGTCCAGCTCGCGGGCGGTGGTGAGCATGGCGAGTTCGGCCACATTATCGGTCAGGGATGAACCCTCGGCCCGCAGGTAGGCCCGCAGCACCTCGCCGCGCTGAGCGATTTCCGGTACGTGCAGTTGAACGGCAACCGGTCCCTGTTCGGGCACCACACCGTTGCGCAACGCTACGATGGCGTCGAAGGCGGCCACTTGGTCCTGGGGCACCGAGTCTCTACTTGCTGCGGGAAATCTAGGCATTGATTATTCTCCTTATTTCGATATTGCGATTGGGTCA
The DNA here is from genome assembly GCA_022823105.1 of Dehalococcoidia bacterium. GTDB lineage: Bacteria > Chloroflexota > Dehalococcoidia > Lucifugimonadales > UBA3495 > Bin87. The sequence continues at coordinate 3,013 of JAJDXU010000430.1, read as the reverse complement.
CTCACTAATCTGAAAAATTGGTTACTGACAGTGTGGGATGACTTCCTCGCCGAACAACTGGATGGCATCCATGATGCGTTCGTGAGGCGGGCCGCCCGAATGGGCGTGGCGGAGGCGCAGCAGGAAATAGTCCGCGCCGGTTGCTTCCTTCCAACGATGGAACTCATCAACCACGTACTGCGGCTCACCCACGATCAAACGGTCCGGGCCGAGATTCTGAATGTTGATATCCGATTCCTGGGTGTAACGCCGAAATTCGTTCAGTCCGTTGCGCCAGTAATATTTGTACGCGTCCATCACTTCGGGACCGTACACCTGCTCCGCCTCAGCGCGCGTGGGCGCAACCCAGGCATCGCGCATCAAACAGATCACAGGGTCCCGGCCGGCGGTTTCCGCGGCCTGCTGATAGGCACCGGTCAACGCCACGGTGCTCTCCAGGTCGGTGCTGGGGCCGGCCACGAAACCGTCGGCGATGCGACCGGCGCGGCGCGCCCCCGGAACACGGCTGGCGCCGATCCACAGCGGCGGAGCCGGATCGGAATAGGGCTTGGGGCGAATGGTAATGTCGTCGAGGTTGAAATGCTCACCCGAGAAATCGAAACGCTCCCCGCTCCAGCACTGGCGTATTATCTCGATCTCCTCCTCGAAACGGCTGACCCGCTGCTCGATGGGTACGTCAAAGGTACGAAAGTCGACGGGCTGATAGCCAAGACCCACTCCCAGAATGAAGCGGCCCCGGGACACGATGTCCAACGTAATGACATCCTCCGCTAGGTGCACCGGGTGGTGCAGGGGCAGCAGGATGACCGAGGTGCCGAGATTCAGCGTGGTGGTGTGGGCGGCGACGGCGGCGGACACAATCAGTGGCGAGGGCAGGAACCCGTCGCGATCCTGGTGGTGCTCACCGAAGAAGCACGAGTCAAACCCGGCCGACTCAGCCAGCTGTGCCTCCTCAACAACCTCTTCAACGCGAAGCGCGAGATTCTCGCCAGAGGGCGGGTCCGCGATGGAGCTGTAGATGCCGAACTTCATTGACTCACCTGAAATGGGACAGCACCCGATTGGAGAATAGCTCCATCTGGGCGAAGTAGTGTTCCGGCTCGCCGGCCAGGAATCCGAAAACGAAATCCCTCACGCCGGCGTCGATACGTTCCTGGATGGCGCCGATGCAGTCCTCGGCGTTGCCGGAGACGCATAGAGCGCGGGCGATGTCCTCCGCGCTGCGTGCAGGGGTCACGTACCGTTGGCCGACGTGAGCAATGGCTGTTTGCAGAGCCTTGTCCGGATCGTCGTCGATAGCAGTGGGTTGGTTCAATCCCCAGTGGAACCTGTCGAGGTCACGTCCGGAATGCTCAGCCATTTCTCGCACGCTGGCGTTGGACCTGCGGATCCGGTTCACGGTGAACAGGTAGGGATACCAGCCGTCGCCGGCGACCGCGGCCCTTCGGATGGCGGCATCGCTTCGGCCGGCGACCCAGATTGGCGGGTAGGGTTCCTGCACCGGTTTCGGCAGCAGCGTCACATCGTCAAAATTGAAAAACCGTCCCTGGTGCGACACCTTTTCCGAGGTCCAAAGATCCTTCATGACCCGGAGCATCTCGTCCGTGCGGCGGCCGCGCGTGTTCACGGGTATCTCCAATGCATCGAACTCCGCCCGGGTGTCGCGCTGCCCGCTGATTCCTATGCCGAAATCCAGCCGGCCGTCGGAAATCTGGTCCAATATGGACACCATCTTGGCAAGCATCACAGGGTGGTACAGGGGAGCGATGACGATCCCGGTGAGGACACGGATTCTGCGGGTGGCTCCAGCTGCGGCCGCCATGGCCGGTATGCCCATCATCGTGGGGCGCGGCGGGTTGCCGTCCATAATGTGCTCGCCCACGGTGACGCGGTCGTAGCCGAGATCCTCTGCCCTACGGGCGAATTCGCCGATGTCCCAATAGTCATCGACGCTGAGGTTACAGCCGAAGGTGATCGTTTCGTCAGCCATGCGTTATTCCTCGGGTTGTTATTGGGACAGCATTTCGTCGGTGATCTCGGTAAGTTTATCGGCGTTCAGCACGCCCTGCCACTTGCGGTGCAGGCTGCCATCGGCATTCACGAAAAATGTTGCGGGCAGACCCAGCACACCCAACTCGCGGACCACGTTGGCGTCGCCCGTGTATCCGGCGGGGTATCTCACCTCAAGTTCATTCAGCAACTTCATCGCGTCTTCCTGTGTACCCAGGCTGAAAAACGGGCCGAGGTCAACGCCCACGACCAGGGCTCGTCCCTCATATTCCTCTGAGAAGTGTTGAAACTCCGGCATTTCGGCGCGGCAGGGAGGGCACAACCCGGCCCAGAAATTCAGCACGATTGGCTGGCCCCGCAGATCCGATAATTCGAGATTTTCTCCCCCCACGGCATCCTGTCCCTGGTAGAACGTGATCGGGAAATCGTAGACTGCGAGCCTGTCCCGATCTGCGGCGGAGGTGTCCGCCGGACCAGAACCGCAAGCCATGCCGGACAACACCAGCAGAACGATGGATAAGACGGCCAAAGACAATCTGGCCCAAAAAGGCCGCCCGCGACGGAAATGCCGCACCATCGAGTTCATCGGGCGCAGATTAGCATAGCCACGTCTGTTTGTTAAGCCGACTGTATCCTGATAATCTGGTCGCGTATTCGGTTCGATCTTGTTCAATTTCATGACTGACCTCTCTGCAACCTCCCGTCGCCGTCTGTGCCTGTCGATATCGGTAATCGTGGCGTTGGCGGTGGTGGTTGCAGTCTGGCAATTGCTGGTCATTCTATTGCCCTTTCTATTGAGCGGGGTGGTCGCTTATTTGCTGTTGCCCCTGGTGAAGCTTGGCGACCGGACCCCCCTGGCGAGGCGATGGCCGGATGCCGGCCGCGCGGTGTTCGCCGGTATAGCCACCCTCGGCGTCATTGTGGTGATAATCGCGCTGCTGGCTCTGGGAATATTTCGCCTGGTCGACGGCTCCATCACGCTTGCGGAGCGAGCGCCCGGGAT
>JAJDXU010000477.1 GCA_022823105.1 Dehalococcoidia bacterium | reverse complement strand
CCGGCGGCGCTACCGCATGGGGATCGTCAAACCCGTCGCCACGCTGGCGGTCCTGTTGATTCTGGGGTTCCTGACGTGGTTTTTCTGGTTCAGCCTGCCCAACCCCGCCCGCTGGTTCGTCGGCAGCCCCTCGGCCCTGGCTTCGTCGGCATCCCGAGCCGACCAGTGGTCCATGCTGGGATACGGGCCCAATCTCAACGGCTACGCAGCCGAGGTGGACCGGCAGCCGGAGGGACGCGCGCTCTGGTCGCAGAGCCTGGGAGACCCGACCCGTTCCGCCCCGCTGGCGTCGGACGGAATGGTGTACGTCGGCGGCCATTTCAAGGTGCTGGCTCTGGACTCCGAAACCGGAGAAGCGCTGTGGGAAGTGGAAACGCCCGGCCCCATGGACCATGCGCTGACCGTCGCGAACAACAACCTGGTTTACGTGGGGCTGACCAATCACCGGATGCTGGCCCTGGACCGGGCAACGGGAGAAACGGTCTGGGAGTTCAAGGCGCGCCTGCCCATCTCGGCCGCGGCCCTGGTCCATGACGGCGTTGCCTACATAACGTCGGCCGCCAACATCATCTATGCGTTGGACGCGCAGACCGGCGAGAAGTTGTGGCAGCACAAGATTCGCGGCAACGTGAAAACCACGCCCGCCCTGCGCGGCGAGCGCCTATACGCCGCCGATGATGAAGGGAACCTCTATTTCATAGACGCGGACAACGGCCGTCGCCGGTTCCGGTTCATCACGGCAGGGTCGGCGTCCGGCCCCCCGGTGGTGACCGACGGGGTGGTGTATTACCCATCGGGCGGATCGCTGTACGCCATCGATACCACGGTCAAGGGATTGCCGGGCCTCTACTGGATAAAACGGACCTGGTTCCAGTTCTGGATCTGGCAGGTCCCGTTCGTGCCGGCGCCCCCGGCGCAGCGGGGAGAATTCTGGCGGTACGCGCCGGAGGAGCGCAACTCGCAGGGCGTCATCGCCTCGCCCGCGGTGGCGGAAGGAGTGTATTTCCTGGGGGACGGCGACGGTCTGTTCACGGCGCACGACGTCCGGAGCGGCGATGAACTGTGGCGACACGAGGTCGATGCCGGGATTATCAGTTCACCAATCGTGCTGGCCGACCGGGTCTATTTCGGATCCCGCGACGGCATGTTGCACGCCCTGAACCGGGAGGACGGAGCGCCGCAGTGGACGCTGGATCTCGGCGCTCCCATCGAACTGCCTCCGGCCTACGCAAACGGCAGGCTCTACGTCCGCACGGCCGACGGCATGGTGCACGCGGTGGAGTAGTGGCTATACCTTTACGAGGCTCCTGCTCGCCTCGGCGAATTCCCGATGCAGGGCGACGGCCCGGTGATATTCTTCCCCGACCAACCCCACGAGACTTGGCAGCCGACAATCAGTCGGGTCCCGCTCGACCGTGTGCTCGCAGTCGACGTCCAGATCCTCGTCCGATGCGAGATATGCATCGAGGGCATCGCCGGAGAAAGTGCGGCACTGGCGGCATGGCGAGTCGCGCCAAATTTGCAGCGCTTGAGCAAGAGAAACCTCGACGTAACGCTCACCGGGCAGTAGCGCACTGGGGACAGGGATCTCTTCGGCATCGTCCATGCGGCGAATGACACCGACCTCAAGGACGTCCAATGCTTCAGACATCGCCTCTGCTTCGTCTGAGCCAGACGTAATGCATTCAGGCAAATCTCGAAAAGATACGAGGATTTCGTCGTCTGAATAATGCTCGAATTGTGCCGGGTAGAAAGCCATGCTTCCCTCTGTCGGAGTTTAGCGGAAGTCATTCCGGGTCAGACCGAGTTGCCTGATCATAGCGGAAAACAGGCCGGGGCGGATCTCTTTGCGCTGTCCTTCACGAAAGTTATGCGATTATCGTAATAGAGTGCGCCGTGGCTGCCCTTGCCGTGTCCTTCATCAAACCAAACTTCTACTCCACGTTGGCGGCCAATGGCCCGCACCCGGTCAATAAACTCCTGGCCGCGCATGAGTAGGTAACGGGTAAGCCCGCTACAGCCACGCCACCTCGTAGTCGGCTGAGATCGGCGCCATGCCGTCCAGGTCCCAGTCGAAGGCCAGCACCGCGGACTCCTCGCCACAGAAGGCCTCCAGCACGCGCTTGCCGTCCCGCGCCACCACGCTCACCGCCTCGTTGAAATCCAGGTCGTCGGCCTCCCAGCCGGCGCGGTTGCAGACCATGATGGGCAGCCCGGTGTCGAGGGTGCGCTGCTCCCACTCGCCCAGCGGCCCGCAGTCGCCCGGGCCCCACGACGCCGGGGACACCAGCAGCTTCGCGCCCCGCTCCTGCAATATGCCGGCCACGTCATTCTTGTATGCGTCGGCGCAGATCACCACCCCGACGGGCACCTGCCCCTCGATGTCGCCAACCGGCACGGCGATCGGCGCGATCTCGGCGCCCGGCGACGACCACGCTTCGGGGCCTCGCAAAGCCTTCACCTTCCGGTGCCGGCCGATGATGCTGCCGTCCGGCCCGATCACGAACACCGTGTTGTACATCAGGCCCTCGTCCGGGTCCCGCTCCGGGTGGGACAGGAACACGGTTACCCCGTGGTCGGCCACCTGGCCGCAGAACCGCTGCATCCAGTCGTCGGGCTGCGGCAGTATCCAGTCGGTGCCGATGACCTCGGCGAACTTGTAGCCCGTGATGAACAACTCCGGCGTGATGACCCACTGCGCCCCCATCTCGGCGGCGCGCTTCAGCCCCTGCTCGGCCAGGGAGCGGTTGTGCTCCACGTCGGCAACCACGGGTGAAAGGTGCAGCATGGCAACGCGCAACGACTTCATGGCTCAAACCTGCCTGTGGGAAGGGTGGCGGGATTATAGCATGGGGGTTGTCTGGGCTTTTTCTTTCGCCTGGCCAAGAGCGGGGTGCGGTGTGCTATACCGCTGATGTGATGTCGGTTCGGGCGAAATCGCCGCCTTTGTACAACAACGGCAGGCCGCGCGCGAAGGCCAGTGCGTAGGCGAAAGTATCGCCGAAATTGAGGCCGGCCCGGTCTCTCCCTTTGCCATAGCGACGGTGCGCGGCGGTTGCCAGCCAAAGTTGTTCCACATCCAACGGGGCCAAACGGATAAAGGGACGTTCCAGGAACCGGACGGCGGCTTGATAAATGGCTTCCTGTTTTCCCATGGCGACAATCATCAACTCAACGGCAGTGGCGGTGGACACCAGAACCTCGCCGTCGTTCCACATGGCAGAGTAGAATGCCGGGCCTTCGTCTTCGTCCATCAGGATCGCCATTATCGCTGACGTATCAGCCGCCATCATTTCGGCAGGCCCCGCTCATCATAAAGTTCGTCCTGCCAGGCAAGCGACGGTGGGTAATTTTCGTCGTATTCGTCGGGATGTTCTTCGCGCCAGCGGCGGCCGGCCGCGCTCAATGCCATGTATTCCGCCTCAATTTCCTCGGGCGTCATCTTGCGTCGCGGCGTTGGCGTTTTAGCGTCCAAGTCGTCCAACGCCATCGCGAGCACGCGCTCCGCCGCGTCCGGGCCGGTGAAGCCCAGCCGCATGGCCAAGTCGGCGATGCGCGCTTCCATCTCCGGTTTCAGTGCGGTAGCCATGTCGTTCTCCAGCGGAGTTGCGGCCTGCCGATTATTGCTCCACTTGCAAGTGCACGGTAGCGGGGTCGATGGCGCAGCTCTCGAGCAATGTGCGGCTATTCTTCCTCATCTGAATAGCACTTCCGTGAGTGTTCACAATGAGCGAACCGTTTGCGATCTCTCGGTGAAGGAAAAATTCGTTACCGGTCGGGTGTTTCGGTCGAGTATGCACGATGTAGGTTTTAGGACTTGACTGAACTGGCACGTCTCCCGTGGTAAGTTTACCCGAGGCATTCAGCCAAGTAGCGACTGCTACCAGTATGTCGTTCCAGCGTTTGATTTCTTGCACACTACCGTCCGGGAAACGAATAGCGGTAGGCGCCTTGCTGCCGCCGGGCGGGTTGAAATCAGGCAGTGATATCCAGCCCGGTTCAATCGAAACCGGCTCTGAGGAAATAGGCCGCGGCTCTTCGATGGTCGTCGACATTTCCGACGCGACCGGCATCGGGCCCTGCGAAACCGGCGCCGAACCGATCAACGGTTCCGCCGCTGCCACTGGCTGCCCTGACGCCAAGTTTGGCCGCCAGAGCAACAGCAATCTCAGCGCGAGTTCGTGAGCCGGCGTATTGGCGATGGACACATCCAGAATCCGTCGATCCTCCAACTGGCCGCGCTGAAATACTTCGTACAATTCCCAACGGTCGCCATCCGTCAACCCTGCATATTCCACTCCCGACGCGTTGGAGTAGTTGAGCATCTGCATCCGATGCGACGCTAACGATTCGCCCAGCTTCTTGGCCTCTATCGTGGCCGCCGGCTGGCCGTCAGGACGCAACAAAGCGTAGTCTGCCCAGCGTCCGCTCACGTTGTACTCCGGCGTCACCAACGCCGGGTCGGACACGTCCCAACCCAGCGCCGTCAGCAGCGGATCGATCAGCGCCATGCGCGTGCGGGTTTCATTCTCACGCAACGACGCACCATGATCCCGGATGCGCTGCTGCAACGTCTCAATCACGCTTACGAGATCATCCAACGGCATGATACGTTCCTCCGGGCGTGATCAGGCGGCTTGCCCCGCCACTGGCAGCTCGCAACCCACGGCTTTGAGAGCTTTGGAAACCTCACCGATGGGCGTGCGGTAGTCCAGGTTCACCAGCGCGGATGCGTCGTCCTCGCAGATTCCCAGACGCGCCGCGAGCTCTGCCGCACCCAGTTTTTGCTCGCGCATGGCGGTGTACAGGTCCAGCTGCGCGGCAACGACCGGCTGCACCGTGAGCAGTTCCAGCCCCTCCTGGTAGGGGCTGGGCGCGGGCAAATCCAGGTCGTGGTTCACGTAGTGGCTGAGCGCGACTACCAGGCAATCTTCAGCGAGAATGAGGGCTTCCCTGAACGTAAAACCTCCGGTGTGAGCCCACGGGATATCCGGAAAGGACACCACAAATCCATTCCCGTCGTCCGCATTTCCATCAATGGTGCATGGGTACAGGTATCGCATGATCAGAACTCCCGGGGGTTGATTTCCAACTGGCGAAACATACCGAACAGCGTATTTCGGGGAATCTCGCCGTGTTGCACTATTGTCTGCCGATCTCCCATATAAAACCTGCCATGGCTACCTTTGCCCTCCGCCGGGTCAAACCGCCATTCCAATCCATTGCGTCTGGCGTAACGCCGGGCGCGCCTCACGAATTCTCTGCCGTTCATTGAACGATTCCAGCAGTCGCAAGGCGCGCCAACGAATTGGGCCCTCACTCCTCCAGCGTCGTTATATCCCCCGGATCCAGGCCCAGCTCCTGCGCCTTCAGCAGCCGGCGCATGATTTTGCCGGAGCGGGTTTTGGGGAGGGTGGGCGTGAACTCGATTTCGGACGGGACGGCGATGGGGCCGAGCTCGCGGCGGACGTGCAGTTGCAGGTCGTTGATCATGCGGTCGGAGCCCTCGCTGCCCATGCGGAGCGTCACGAACCCCTTGATGGTCTCGCCGCGCAGCGCGTCGGGCTTGCCGATCACCGCCGCCTCCGCAACCTCGGGATGCGACACCAGCGCGGACTCCACCTCGGCCGACCCGATGCGGTGGCCCGCCACGTTCAGCACGTCGTCGGCGCGGCCCACCACCATGTAGTAGCCGTCGGCGTCCCGCAGCGCCACGTCGCCCGATGAGTACACGCCGGGGATCTGCTGCCAGGTGTCGGCGTAGCGGTCGGGGTCGCCCCACACGGTGCGCGAGAAGTGGGGGAACGGCTTGCGGATCACCAGGAAGCCGCCCTTGTCCGGCTCCTCGATGGGCTGGCCCTCCCGGTCCACGATGTCCATCACCGCGCCGGGCAGCGGCTTGCCGACCCGTCCGGGCCGCGTGGTCATGGTGGCGGTGGTGCCCAGGCACGGGCCGCCGGTCTCGGTCTGCCACCAGTTGTCCACCATGTGCGCCCACTCGCCGCTGCCGCAGATGTGCTCGTAGGCCCAGCGCAGGGCTTCGGGATTCAGCGGCTCGCCGGCGCAGGTCAGGAACCGCAGCGAGCGCAGGTTGTAGCGGCTGGCCGGCTCCTCGCCGTAGCGCATCAGCATCCGCACCGCCGTGGGCGCGGTGAAGATCACGTTGACGCCGTACTTCTCGATGACCTCGTAGAACACCGCGTTGTGGGGGAAGTCGGGCGCGCCCTCGCGAAACACCGTGGTCGCTCCCGCCACCAGCGGCGCGTACACGATGTAGCTGTGGCCCACGACCCAGCCGATGTCGGACATGCACCAGAACACGTCGTTGTCCTTCACGTCCCAGAAGTTCTTGAAGTGGTAGTGGGTGCCCACCATGTAGCCGCCGTGGACGTGGACGACGCCCTTGGGCCGGCCGGTCGTGCCGCTGGTCTAGAGGATGTACAGCGGGTCCTCGGCGTCCATCACCTCGGCGGGGCAGTCGATGCTGCTGCGCGCCATTAACTCGTCGAAGTCCACCTCGCCGTCGCGCAGGTCCTCGCGGGCCAGTTCGCGCCGGAACACGATGACGTTCTCCAGGCTGTCGCAGCCCTCCACGGCCTCGTCGGCGATACCCTTGAGGTCAACCTTGTTCCCCCTGCGATATCCAACGTCGCCGGTGATCAGCGCCTTGGCGTCGGCGTCCTGGATGCGGTCGCGCAGGGAGCCGACGCTGAATCCCGCGTACACCACGCTGTGAATCGCGCCGATGCGGGCGCAGGCCAGCATGCTGATGGCGCCCTCCGGCGTCAGGGGCATGTAAATCACCACGCGGTCGCCCTTGCCCACGCCCAGCGACTTCAGGCCGTTGGCGAAGCGGTTCACCTGCTGTGCCAGGCGGGCGTAGGTGTACACCTGCTCGGTTCCGTCCTCGCCCAGCCAGATGAGGGCGGCCTTGTTGCGCCGCTCGGTGGTCAGGTGGCGGTCCAGCGCGTTGTAGGCGATGTTGGTCTGCCCGCCCACGAACCAGCGGAAGTTGGGATACTCCCACTGGAACACGTCGTCCCAGCGTCGGAACCAGTGCAGTTCCTCGGCGGCCTCGGCCCAGAATCCCTCGGGGTCCTCGACCGAGCGGGCGTAGACGCCGTCGTAGTCGGAGAGCGTGGCCTGGCCGGAAACGTGCGGCGGCGGCGGGATCTCGCCGGCCTCCTGCAGAAGATGGTCGATCTGTCCCTGCTGAACCATAAAAGCGCACCTCGCAGAAAATCGCGTGAAGTGCGCCTATTGTACCGGGATTGCCGGGTGGGTGTTTTGGGCCGAGTGCTTCTATCGCTACCCCCGATACGCTTCGCTCCTATGGTCCACGCTAACTATCGTTATGAGCCGCCGGTTCCGGTCCAGTCTGTAAAGGACACGGTAGTTGCCCACCCGCAATCGGAACTGGCCCCGATACCGACCGGTCAATGCGATGTGCCGCGCGTTATCGGCAGTTTCCACCAACCGGCTTACCGCGTCACGTACCCGCTGCGCTATCGTATCGTCCAGTCGCGACAAATCGTTGGTAGCGGTATCGGCGTATTCCAGAGAGTACTGCACTAATCCAATCCCAGCCGCCGATAGACTTCCTCTGCGGGTATGGTGTTGCCGGCTTCCACTTCCGCGATGGCTTTATCCAGTTTCGCTACGAATTCCTCCGTGAACTCCAGCCCGTCGTCCGGGTCGCCGATCAGGTCTTCCCCCACTTCCGCGACGATCTGGTGGACCCAGAACCGTAAGTCGCCTACCGTCATGTCGCCCACTTTCCGCGCCAGTTTTGCCGACCGGGTGGCCTCATCCGCGATATAAACGCGCGTACTCGTCGCGGGATAGGCAGGTTTGGATTCGTCCGCTCCGATATCCGGGTCCTCATCGTTCTCCGCCGCTGCGCCCTCGTCCGGTTCCTGCTCTTCGTCGGGGTAGCCCACTATCTCGGCCAGGGATTCGGTAACGGTTTCCCGGAGCAGCGTCAGCAACTCTGCCAGCGTCAGGTCGCCCACCGTCTTCGGCGTGGGTGTGGTTTCGGTGGCCATCGTTATTCCTCTCTCTTCCGCTTGCTGACGCTATCCAACGCTGCGGGCCGGCGCCCCGTACAGCAGGGCAGCCCCAGCCCGTCCGGCAACACCGATTGTCCAAAGCGCCGTGTCGGGTGCGCCTATTGTACCGGGATTGGAGGTTGGGTGTTTTGGGGATAGTCGAGAAAGCGTTTGCAGCCAAGCCGCCTTTCGATTGGCAACCCTCTGTATGGAAATTATCTCAGCGTGCCACGCTCACATACCGACGATATCCCGAACCGCGTGAGCGCCGGCCCGGCGGACGGCGGATGCCACGAAAGCTCCGCTTGCCCATCGTGAACTTCACGGCTTTACGTACGTGATTCCGCCTTACGAATGTGTGGACGCGCGGGCCATAGTCGGAGTTAACGTGTCCGGTCCCTTGCCTGGCCCGTCGGGTGCGTTCTTGAGCGATCAGTTCGTCGGCGCGCTCTTGCACCCACGCTCGGCGCTCGGGGTTGAGAGTCGCCATTTTTTCGGCCAAGGTGGTCATATTACTCCCCAGATAGGCGCATATCAGCCAGATGCCTGCGGTAGCGACCGTCAGCCGTGGCGATCAGTCTCCGATAGAAGCGCCTCTGACTTACTCCAGACTTGTCCGCCGCCGCAAGAATAATGCCCCGCCTGCTCGGGTCGAAAGCGAAAGCCGCTCTCCAAACTCCGTCTTCGGCGTTGAACCGCAGCTCTTTCATGTTTCGGTGTCGAGATCCCTGCAAACTATCAACGTGCGGTCGGCTCAGTGATGGCCCGAAAACCTGCAGAAGCAACAATTTAGCGAGAAGCTCATCCTGTACCGATTCTGGAAACACGTCGAACTCGATCTCAAAATCGGGATGAAACTGAACCTCCCAAGTCATGGCAATCGTGGAAAAGTCATCCGCGTTGGGACCCGCTCGCTCATGGAACGAAACCCCGCATCACCCGACCTAACAAAGTCCTCATCGACTGTACAAGTACATTTCTGCTATATCCCATCATAACATGCTATCCGATCCCCTATGACAATGGATTTATTCTGCGATTGACCGTTCCAACCTCGCCCCTCGGCCCTACCCATCCGTTCACCCCGAGCCTGCAGAAGAATTCACCCCAGACCGTCCCTCCAGCTCACCAACGATCCTCACCGTTGCCACGCTCACCGCGCACACCCGGTCCAGCAATTCCACCACCCGCTCCTTGTGGTCGGCGAAGCGGTAGGTGTTGAACCGCTCGCGGATGGTGGGGTCGCGGGGCTTCTTCTCCTTGTACTGGTCCAGCACCCACTCCAGCGCCGACCTGCTCCCCAGCCGGTATTCCCACGCTGACGCCGGCACACCGGCCAGGGTGGTCTGCTCGTCGAGGCGGATTGTGCCGCGCTCCTTGTCCGCGCGCAAAATCACCCTCACCGCACGCCCGTCTGATGCCGCCTGTAGGGGCGAATGATTATTCGCCCCTACGTTGGTGTCGTTTCGCTCCAACCCCCACGGCTCCACCGACTCAAACCCGATGTGCAAACCCAGCAACTCCCGACCCCTGCCGGCCCACCACTCAAAATCATCCTGGAAAAACACCCGCGGAAACTCCCGCCGCAGGTCGATCTCATACCGCTCCCGGTACGCCGGGTCGTGCAGCATGGCGTACACGTAGGCAAACACATCCTCATCCCCGATGCCGTCGTCCCCGTAATGCTCGCGGAACTGCCGCAACCCCCACTCCGTGATGTTGCTCACCCGCTCGCCGTCCGCCGTGTAGCGGTATAGCGGCAGGCATTGGGTCTTTTCAAGTGCGTCAAGTGAGTGGACTTGGTCAGTCGCCAACGCTTGGAACGGTTTGCTGGACGAAGTTCCGGACACGCAAATAGTTACGTTTTGATTGGGGGCGCCTTCCGGGAAGATGAAAGGCATTTGGTATTGCATTTCGTTCAATCGTTGATTGAAGTACAAAGGCTTTTTGATAAACGGACGGTATAGAGTTTCCCAAATGCTATCCCTTTGGAATGTGTTGGATACATCCAAACGCAGTTGACGTTTCAGGTCTCTGGTCCATTTGATCGTCGTGCCAAGGATTGCATTGTCTACGGCTTGGCCACCGTATATCGCACGAGAGTCTTCGTACGCATTTATGAACGCTCGAACTTTCCGTCCCAAGTCGTCAACATTCCAGTCGTAAACCCATTCGTCGCGGTTCGTAACCACCCCAAGCGAATAAAGCCCAAACACCGCCTGCTCATCAGCAACGGATTTAGCCAGCTTGGTCTCCCGGTTCGCCAACGGTAGCAGTTCCTCAAAGTCGCTGTCCGATTGGTCGAGCCAGTTGAATTTGGCGTCCGCCGCGATCTCCACAAACTCAAACGTGTCGAACCTTTTGCCTTTAACGTAATCAACCTTGTCCGGCGCTTTTGCGTAGTCATCGACCGCGTTGTAGTGAACCGTGAACCCATCCATCCCTTTCCGACGCACCATGAAGTAAATGGCGACACCCACGCGAATCTTGTCGTCAAAGACGTTCCCGCCTTCCTGGCGCCGCCGTTCCCCGCTGGTGCGCGCATTGCCTTTGAGATCGACTACCCACAGTTCGTTGAATTCCTCGGCCACCACCTTGCGGAAACCATCGTCCTGCCTCGCGTCCAGGAACGCGCTGTTGCTCACAAACCCGACAATCCCATCATCCGCCAACCTATCCGACGCCCAGCGGATGAACCGCTTGTACATGTCGTACTGCTTGGTCTTTTGCGCCGTGCTCGCCGCGATGTACGTCTCGCTGATGCGCCGGTCTATGGCCGGATACTCCCGGTTCTTGTTGTTGTCGTTCTCGTTCTGCTGGTTGGCGTTGTAAGGCGGGTTGCCGATGATCACGCTGATCGTCCGCTCGTTCTGCTCCTGCACCCGTATCCAGTTCTCCTCCGACATCCCGCCCAGGTTGAACGCCGCCTGCCGCTCCACCGCGCCGCCGCTGGCTCCCGCGCCCTGCCAGTCCATGTTG
>JAJDXU010000424.1 GCA_022823105.1 Dehalococcoidia bacterium | reverse complement strand
GGCGTTCAGCAGGTCCGATAAGGGGCAGCCATTGCCGTCGCAGCCCGGTTCGGCATCGCTCACGCTGAGGCATTTCATGAGTCACCATGGCAATTCCAGCAACGCAACACCGCTATCTGATTGACCCGGAGCCGGGAAAATTCGTCCCCCAAAATCATGAGCCGCAGGCCCAAAATCCGCTCGGTTCAAATACGAAACAAGCCCCGCTCTCCTCATGCAATGCCTTCCATATTCCCTAACAGGCCGCGGACTGTGGGAAGCCGCCAGAGAGGATTGTAGTCTGGCACGTCAGGGGTTTCGGCCAGTGCCCTGCCAGGCCGACGCGGCCCTCTGAGAAGCCGTCGGCGAGGCCGTCAGAAGGCCGAACCAAAGCCACCAAGACATCCGCTAGCATGGGGTGTCGATGAGCCAAGCGATTCCGCTATTCTTTCAGGCGACGGGGGTACAGTTTCCGCAAACAGCAACGGCGTGGGGTGATAGCCCGCGCCTTGCTGCTTGGTTCCCTTGCCGGTACGGTGGTTCATCTGGGCCGGAGTTACCGCCGGGTTGTCTACCCTGCCGTGGCCTGTACCCGCATCCGTGCAGTAGCATGAGCTGCATCGTTTCACGATAGCCACGTTTCCAAGAGGATTAGATAGAGAAACCCAACCGCAATCGCCGAGATCCACAAAGCCAATGCTCCTACAACCACGCCGAACTTTAGGTCGCCCAAGCGTGGAACGTAACGGGCCAGCAACCAACCTATGGCAGCCAGGACACCTCCAAATACGAAAAAGAATGCGATGATGAACGAGTTGGGGAAAATGGGATTCCCAGAGTCGGGTTCAGTAATAGCGAAAACCACGGCTGCGACGGGCAACAATATCGCGGCAGCCATGAACGGTCGGCAAGCCCGACGGAAGGCTTGCCTCGCATCGGCAGCCAGGGCCATCCAAGCCATTGCTCCTGCCCAAGCAACGATGAAGGATGCAAGGATAATCCAGTCGTCGCCGGGCAAGTCCTTCTCGCCAAAGCACAGGGCGACGCCGCCAGCAAACAGTACCGCAATCGGCAGGCCGCCGATAAACGCAAGGCCGTATCGTTTACCGGTGCGGGCTAGGTACCCCAGCGATTTGACACGTTCGCTCATAAACAGCGTTGGCTTCTTGGTCGGGTTTACGTTGTGCACCGTCGGCTCAGTGCCGACGGCGCTACTTTATCGCGGTGTTGGTAGTTCCGCAAACTCTGTTGCTCTACGCCGCCGTCGTCTCCCTGCCGGCCCGCTGCCGGGAGGGTTCCCATGTCAAACAACAACTGGGCGCCCACCACCGCCACGCCCAGGCCAGCGAACTCTCCCCCGTAGGACGATCCCCTGCGCCTGGCTGAGGGAGAGCGGACCTGGGCCGCCACCCTGCGCACCTTCGACGACCAGCTGCGGGAGCGGGGTTCGGACCCCCTGATATCCGTCACCGGAGCCCTGTCCTTGGGCACTCCCGCTTCCGGCCCTTCCCGACAGTCTCGCGCCACAGAGCGACACCGGCGGTTCCTGTCGTCAACGGAAACAGGACGTTCACCATTATCCAAACCAGTCCTGTCGTGGTCGAATCGTCGCCGCCGGCACCGGCAATCTCCAGGAACCAGTTGCGGAAAAACAGGATCGCCACCCCGGTGGTCAGGTAGAGGCAGAGATTGCGCTCCCAGTCCCCCACGCGGTCCCTGTCTTCGTCTGCGTTGCCCCTGAGCTTTCGGCGGAGATTGAACAGCAGGGCCACAATCAGGGCCACGGACATCAGGTAATTGGCGGCGTCCCACACCCCGCTTGCGTCGAAGAAGGGGTTGATGATGAACCATGCGGCTACAAAGACGGACGTGCCTATCAGGTACGCGCCCAGCAGTTTCCTGAATGCCGCTCTCAACTCTCTGTCCCTCCGGGTTGCCGCGCCAAGGGCGTCCTGCGCCATCCGAGCAGTCTTGCCTCCCAACATTCTACGCCTTTTGCCGCCAATCCGTCGGAGCAGAGCCGTCCCCACCGACGCCGGAATTTCATTGAATTGGCCCCTGCCACGCCGATGTCTGGACCGGCGCACCGTCCCCCTGCCTATCAGAGCGGAACGTGCTGCAATCAGGCCGAGGCGCTGATACCAGACTGCCAACCCGATGCCCGACAGCATCTCAATGCAAGTCCCGACTTGGCGTTGGTTCGGTTACCTCAGCCCATCCTCGGAGAAAATGGGCAGCGTTTCTCCAAGCCTGGTGATGACGAAGGCGTCACCCTGGCCTATCTTGGCCAGGACCTTCCCGTCGGCATCGCAAATGTGATGGGTCTTATTCCCGTTTTCGTCCTCCCCGGTGCATGCCTGCGGTTCGAGGTCGTGGTGTATGACCTCCCGCGTAACGCTGTACGCCTTTCTGACGTGGATTACCCAGCTATCTTCGGGAGCGGAGGGCGGGTCATCGTCCTTCCGCAGGTGGGCCCGGTCGATCTCTCTCACCTCGTCCAGGAAGCCCATCACGCCGTCCAGCGTCGCCGAATGCTCCTCGCTCTCCGGCAGGTCGATTTCGGCGGCGGCGATCACCGCCTCCTCGAAGTCATACCGGAGGGGCCGGGCCTCGTCGTAGTACTGAGTCCCTACCTCTTCGTACAAGCCGTCATAGAGCTTCTCAAGAATCATTGAGCGGATCGCCAATGCAGGATATATGTTGTCCCAATAGTGTCCGGTCCCACCGAGTCAATATATTCCTCGTTGTAGGCGCCGAACTCGCCACGCTCGTAAACGTCGCGCGCCCACTCCATGTGCTCTTCCAGTTCCTCGTCGGTTACTTCTTAGCCGAGTTCAACGGCCTTCTGATGCAGTATGAGGCCTTCTATCAGGCTTGCCAGCGCGGCGTTCTCATCACCCCATTTGAGGGCCACTTCGTGCCGGTCCCGAAGGTAGTCGGTGGGCGGAGCGGTTTCATCACCCGATCCCTGCAGTTCCCTTTCCGCTGATTCCTTCATGTGCTGAAGATGCTGCACTGCTTCCTGTAACTCCCGCGCGGTGACCGACGCCTCTCCGACGGTCGCAACCACCGTGTCGTCCTCGCTTGAGTCGGATGCCGTTGCCTGCCCGCTCCGGTAGTCGTCGGACCGGAAGACGCCGAAACCAATGACCACGCCTCCCGTGATCAAGGCAGCCGTCAGAAGCAGGGCCACCACGGAGGTCCACATCGCCTTGCCTGACCTGAATATCGTCATGGGTCACGTACCGCTCCCACATTTCTGACAGCTGGCCGGTGACGGCGGCGGTTTCCGGCTGCTACGCTGGAAGCATGGCATTTTCCCGCGAGCGCATCCTGGAGGCACTGGCCCGGCTGCCCTTCATCGACGCGGGCGAACTGGCGCTGATCCTGGGTGAGCCGCCGGCAGCGGCGCACCGCGCCCTGACCGCCCTGCTGAAGGACGGCGCCGCCGGTCGGGTCAGCCACGGCACGGCCAAACTGCCCTCCAGCCACCGCTATTGTCTCACCGGCAGGGGCATCGCAGAAGCCGCCGACGCACTCAACTACGACGTGCCCTCGGAGTTGGTGCGGGCCTTCCCGTTGTCCCGTGAGTGGCTGGCGCTGCTCATCCGCCGGATGGACGCCGTGGCCTCGGTGTACCGCCTGGCGGCAACCCTGTCCCCCGGAGTGGACGGGCTGGACACCGAGGTGGAGTTCCAACGCCGGGGCCGGTTCGACGCGGTGATCACCCTCTACAATGGCCGCAGCTTCGGCGTGGTCCGTCAGGGCCTGGCGCTGCGCCGCCGCTCCCTCTACGACCGGCTCCGGGCCGTTGCCGAGTATCACTATACCCGCCGCCCCTCCGCCGTGTTGATTCTGGTTCCCAGCCCCTGGGAGCAGCGGCTCACCAACGACTTCTGCCTGAACGCCGACCTGCGGGACTACCACGTGGCAGTGGAGTGTCGGGAAACGCTGGAGGAGTGGGACCGTACGCTCTGGCAATCGGCCAATTGGACCTTCGGCAGGACCTACCGCACCCTGGAGCAGGTGGCCGCCCAGGCCGACTCGGGCAACTGGTTTCACCCCGAGACGCCGGAGCGCAAGGGGGCCTCCCTGCCCGACCCGGAGCGCATGGTTGCGTCTGCCCCGGCCTTCGGGGTCAGCCCTGCGGAGAAGCGCGTCTTGGACCTGATCACCGACCACCCGATGGTCCCCCGCCAGCACCTGGCTCGCTGGCTGGGCGTCTCCGACGGCAGGCTCAGCCAGATGACCCGCAGCCTGTCGGACACCTGGGGATTGATCGAACAGCACGGCAAGCGGAGCGACGTGCGCTACACCCTTTCCGAGCG
>JAJDXU010000146.1 GCA_022823105.1 Dehalococcoidia bacterium | reverse complement strand
TGGCGGTGCGACCGGCCCAGCCCGACGCATCCATCATCCTGGTTACCCAGCAGGGTCAGGCTATGATGTGCCCCGTCAGCGACATTCCCGAGCGGAACCGCAACGCCGCCGGCGTCATCGGCATCCGGTTCAAGAACGAATACAACGGTCAGGACCGAGTGGTGGCGATGGACCTGGTCAACAACCCGGAGGACGAGTTCCTGCTCGTCGTCAGCGAAAAGGGTTACGGCAAAGCCACCCCGCTCTACAACAGCAAGGGCGAGGTGATTTACCGGGAAACCCGCCGCGGCGGCATGGGGGTGAAGACCTTTGCAGTGGACCAGGGCGACAAGCCCACCGGCCCCGTAGTCGACGCCAAGGTGGTCACATCCGCGGAAATGAACGATGAGGAAGGACACGAGGTATTCATCATCTCTGCCCAGGGCCAGGTGGTGCGGATCGACCTGGCGGACGTCAAGGTGGTGAACACCCGCCAGACCAAGGGAGTGATCATCTGGCGGGAGCGCAGCGGCGATGACAGCGTGGTGTCCATCTATTGTTTCCGGGCCAACGATTACAGCCAGGAAGATCCCACGCGGCAAAACGGTACGGAACCCACGGGCTCAGCCCTGGCCGAGGCAGAGGCCGTGGCCGCGGAGGCCGACAGCCAGTACGACGATGATGAAACGTCGGAGCTGGATGAAGCCGAACTGCCTGACGACACGGATGAGGAAGAGAACGAGGACCACGATCCCGGACCTCCCACCAACGGGCAGGCGCCGCTCCTGTAATCAGGCATTCCGCTTCGAGGAAGGGGCGTGTTGTTGCGCCCCTTCGCATTTGTGTGCGACTGAGAGTAGAGAGGAACCAACGCAATGCAGCTAGTCATGGTCCACGGCTCCGGCCAGAATGAACTCACCTATCACTACCAAACGGAGGCGTTTGCCAACGCCGACGCAGTGAACCTGCCGGGACATCCGGACGGCGAGCCGAGGGACAGCATTGGCGGATACGTGGATTGGGTGCGGGAATATGCGATCGGTAAGAGTTACCTGCCATTCGTGCTGTTCGGGCACTCCATGGGCGGAGCGATTGCCCTGGACTACGCATTGCGCTTCCCTGAAGATCTGGCCGGGCTGGTGCTCATCGGGACCGGTGCGCGACTGCGAGTCCATCCCGACTACCTGAACCGGTGCCTGGATGACACGCAGTGGCGTTCCGAGGCGCCCGCGTATTACGAGGCGATCAATCGAGACCTGGCTCCGCAGTTGGCGGAACGGGCCCTCCAGTCGGGCCCGATGGTTGAGCACAACGACCTGTCATGCTGCGACCAGTTTGACGTGATGGAACGGGTGAAAGAGATCTCCCTGCCCTCGCTCGTGATTGTGGGGGCGGACGACGTCATGACGCCCGTCCGCTATGCGGAATACCTGGGGCGGGAGCTTCGGGATGCAGAGGTCGTGGTGGTGCCGGACTCCGGCCATTTCGTGACGCTGGAGCAACCCGAAGCGGTCAACGAAGCCGTCAAACGGTTCCTGGAAAGGCTCGATTCCTGACCGACGGAGCGGGTTCCGTCCGTGGGCCGACATTGCTGGTATCATATGGCAATCTGCGCCGAATGCCTCATGATTGCCAGCAATGACCACAGGCCATCAGTACACACCTGACGCTCACCGGCTGGCCGCATCACTGCCGGCAATTTATGCCGGACATCCGGATGCGCATGGCCTGCCAACGGCCCGCAGAATCGCCGCCACCGCCGTCAACCTGGTCGATAGAAGCGCTCTGGATGTGGTTTCCGGTGTGGTAAACACCGCTGCGTTGTTCCACCTGGCCGGGCGCCCGGATGACACGAACCGTTCTAAAGCTTCCGTCGCTATAGCCGGCGCGTGGCTGCGTGGCGCCGGCGCCCCGGAGGATTTCGTGGCCGCTGTTTCGGTGGCGATCTTGGGCGGTTGGGATGGCAGCGCTGGAGAAGCGAATGGCATGCTGCTGTGGCACGCGACTCAACTGGATCTGGCGAGCGTTGAACGGCACGCCGCGCATCTGCGAGACGTGCCGGCGGCGGGACGGCAGCGCGAAAGCTACCTGTCCGCGTACCGGCGCGAATGCCTCCTCCCGGCGCTGGGACTCCGGGACCGGCTCTCGGTGCCGGCAGCGTTGGAAATGTTCGATGCGCGTATGCCCGCTTTGGCAGCGTGGCTGGACGAGCAGGACAGGCGGCTTATCCCGGCGGATTGGCGACGGTTGGCCGAAGTGGAGGAAATTCGATGGGGAGTAGGGCGCCTCCTGGATGGCGAGGACCCGGCGCTGGTGAGGTCGGAGATGCCTGCGGGCGGGTTGCCCTATGCCGAGTATCGTGCACGCCAGCGAGCGATCATAGCCGGGAGCCACGAACGGATCCTGGAGCTGACTCACGACCGCATCGAAGCATCCCGCAACGTGGCGGCGGAGAAGTACCTGGAGAGCGACACCATCCACAAGCCGGCGGTGGAAGAAAACCTGTTTATCGGAGCGCGACGCAAGGCGAGGCAACTCGGCCTGTCTGCGGAAACCGCCGAAGACATCGCGCGGCTCCTGCTGTCCAACGCCCGGGAAGTGCAGGAGAGGACCCTCAACGATATCGCCCAGCGGTTGAGTCGCCTGCACGGTGAGATTCTCGACGCGGATTCGCCCGAGACACGAACCGAGGAAACCGATATCGCCATCCCGTCGCTGGTGGTACGCACCGGCGATCAACCGCTGGCCCGAGAGAACGAACTGATCAAGGAACTGCGCGTAACCGGCCTGAATGAGGCGTATCCCGAGCAGCGGGAGCGGTTCGCGCAATGGTTCGAGGACCCGCATCCCTACATGCTGACCGGTCAGGTTGTGGGCAGCCGGGACGCGGACCTTTTCATGCAGGCTTTGGAGGATGGCCAACGGTGCACGGTGATTGCGAACATGTCGGCGGAAGGGCTGACGCACCTTGGACACATGGCCCTCGGAAACTTGCTGCTGTTCTTTGATTCTCTGGGCGCTGATGTCTCTCTGGGTTTCCACGCGGAATTGCATTCGCGGATCGAGGCCAGGGCGAACGCGCTGGAACGGCTGCTGACGCTGGCTGCGGCGGGTCTTGATCTGCACCAAACCGACGCGTACATGGACCTGGATCGCTCGGCGGTTGTGGCGACCGCTTTTGAGTTGGGCCAGGGCACCCCGTTGAGCGTGTTGAACTCCGCATTGGGGTTGCGGCTCAGCAGCAGCGCGACCGATACTTTCCGGCCCCTATTGCGTCTGGCCGGGATTCTGCACGTCCAACAGCCCGAAATGGGAGGACCGTGCCGAACGCTGGTCATTGATAGCATTGGCGGAGACGTTTACGTTCGGATGGCGCGCAACATCGCGGAGAAATTCGGTTTCATCAAACCGTCCGCGCTGTACTTGCGGCCGATGCGGAATCTGACCACTTACGACGACCCGAGTACGGGCAGTGCCGTTGAGGTGATGACCAACGCTGTGCCGCAGGGTCGCATCGCGTATGCGGACTCTGCGGAGGACATCCGTCGCAAGGTCGGGCGGGCGTACACCGGCGGTCGCCGGACAAGGGAGGAACAGAGGCAGTTGGGCGGAAATCCCGACCCCCGGGTGTGCAGCGTGTCGAGCCTCCATGCCTTCCACGCCACTCTGGAGCCCGATGCTTACGCGGCGCTCCAGGAACGTTGCCGTTCGGGAAAACTGCTCTGCGGCGAGTGCAAGGCAGCGGCGATGGATAGCCTCCTTGACCATCATAATCGGCGGCGGCAGGCGCGAGATGCCTTGCCAGAGACGGTGATACGACGGGCCCGCGTTCTGGCCGGGATCGCCGCTGACGGATGCTGATCGGGTCTGATCACCTCCACTGCCATATGACCAGGCCAAATTTGGCGGAGATACTGTTAGTATATTTGGGCCGGCACCGACAGGTTCATGTGTGAATGCAAGTCAAGATACGGAGGAAAATAGGGAGCTTGGCCGCAATCGTTTGAGGAGAAAGCTGCATGTATGTAGCCCTCACGTCTGCATCTATTCTGATCATATGGTTTGCTGCTATGGGCATCGTTTTCCTTGCTGTGTATCTGGAATTGTCATTTGAACAATGTCCAATATGGGCCAAGGCGATGGCGCGTACATTCGCATGGTTTGTAACCACTTTGGCGGTGGCCATTATTATGCTGACCATCGTGACATAGGCCGGATACTGAAATAACTTGAGCAAAGTCCTGATTGTTAGTTCCAACGTATGGCTGTGCAACACGCATTCTCGTCGGTATGAGGGCCACAGGTCTATTGCATCTGATGACGAGCGCGTTGGCCGCGAATCGAGCAGAGGAAAGCAAGCGATGAAAGAATTTTTCCTCAATCATATCTGCACCACGCCGCCTTATGCCGTTGCCGTTTGTGAAGAGCAGTACAGGTGGCTCGCTACCATTGGAATAGCGACCTTAGCCCTACTTGCGATAGCGGTTATAGCTTATGCATGGGAATTCCATTTCAGGGGACGGCGAACATGACGGTCGCGCCGGTTTATGTGGTGTTTGTGGTAGTCATAGGCTTAGCCGGAGCGTTCTTCCATGAGCTTGTTGACCGCGCTTCCAAGCAGATTCCTGCTCCCTTTTGGCGGAGGATTTTGTACCGTACTCTTTCCTGGGCCTGTCTAGGCCTTGGCGCCATCCTTTTGTCGTCGGCTCTGAATTTGCCTTAGGCCAACGGCACAAACGAAAATGTTGGAGATAAAGCACCATGGCTGACCAGCAACGCATACTCACCGGCATGCGCCCGACCGGGCAACTGCATCTGGGTCATTACCTGGGAGCGTTGGAGAACTGGATTCAGATGCAGCACGAGTATGAGTGCTTCTTCCTCATCGCCGACTACCAGGCGATGGGGGATCACCTGGACGACATCGGGCTGATCCAGCGTTCGGTGATCGAGGTGGCCACCGACTGGCTGGCGGTGGGCCTGGATCCGGAGAAATCTGCGTTTGTGATCCAGAGCTACGTGCCGGAGCACGCCGAACTGACCATGTACTTCTCCATGCTGATGCCGCTGAACCAGCACCAGAGGAACCCGACGCTGCGGGCGGAGACTGCGCAACTGGAAGCTGAAAACCAGAACATCACCCTCGGTTTCTTCAACTATCCCATCAGCCAGGCGGCGGATATCCTGCTGCCCAAGGCCCACCTGGTTCCGGTGGGCGAGGACCAGGTGGCGCACATCGAGTACACCCGGAACGTGGCACGGCGGTTCAACCGCCTGTACGGCGAGGTGTTCCCTGTGCCAAGGGCGAGAGTAGGTCGAGTGCCTCGCCTGGTTGGAACCGACGGGCAGGCCAAGATGAGCAAGAGCCTGAACAATGCCGTCTACCTGGCCGACGACCCAGAGACCGTCCAGCAGCGAGTACGTCGCATGGTGTCGGATATCACCGGCCAGAACCCGAGGCTGCGGGCCACGGATCCCGGAGTGGTGGAATACAACCCGGCGTTCCTGTATCACGACGCTTTCAATGACGATCAGGACGAGGTGGCGGAACTCAAGGAACGCTACACCGCCGGCACGGTGAGCGATGGTGAGGTGAAAGAAAAACTGACGGACGCCATCAACCGTTTCCTGGAGCCCATCCGGGAGAAGCGGACGTGGTACGAGGAGCATCCGGATTACGTGCGGGATGTGTTGAAGGATGGCACCGAGCGGGAGAGGGCAATCGCCAGGGAGACCATCGAGGACGTGCGGCGAGCGATGCAGGTGGTGTACACCTGAACGTCCCCGACCCGGGAATGTGGCGGTGAACAACAGATGCTACGGGGGGCGACCAGGCGGTTGCCCCTTTTGTTGGTGCCGTGATAGCGTATCGCCGCCGCGTCGAGATGATTGGCCCGGCCACCGCGCAACCGCAGCCAACCGGAGGGAACGATATGGCAGGTAACCCGCGAGACAAGTATTGCATCGTAGGGGTCGGAGAGACCGAATACAGCCGCGCCTCGGGGCGCACCACCCGGGCGCTGGGTGCTGAGGCCATCCGCAACGCGATGAACGACGCTGGCCTGAATCCTGACCAGGTGGACGGGATGCTGAGCTATCACGGCGGCGATTCCACGCCATCAACGTCCATCCAGTACGACCTGGGAATCCGACCGAATTTCTACATGGACTGCTCCGGAGGCGGATCGTCCACGGAGGCGCTGGTGGGCCTGGCCATCGGAGCGATCGAGGCGGGCATGTGCGATGTGGTCGCGATCTTCCGATCCATGAATGGCTACTCCAACGTGCGGATCGGCGGAACCGGAGCGCGGGCGTCCGCGCCCATCGGCGGGTTAGATCTGATGAAACGGCCCTACGGCCTGATCAGCGCGGTGCAGCAGTTCGCGTACACGTTCACACGGCACATGGCGGAGTACGGCGTGAAATCCGAGGACCTGGCGGCCATCAAGGTCGCGCACTCCAACCACGCATCCAACAACCCCAAGGCGCTGATGAAGCACCGGGTAACAGTGGACGACGTGATGAACTCGCGGTGGATCATCCGCCCGGTCGCGCATCTGCTGGACTGCTGCCTCGAAACCGACAACGCCACCTGCGTAATCGTTACCTCCGCCGAACGCGCCAGGGACCTGAAGCACAAGCCCATTTACGTCAAAGGTGTGCAGGGTCGCGGCACCAAGCCCGGCGGCGATTTCCACTACCAGCACGGCCCCATCAGCCGGGTGGCCGGCCACTACGTCGGCCCGCGGGTGTTCGACTTGGCCGGCGTCAAGCATGAGGACGTTGACATAACGGGCTGTTACGACGCTTTCACGTACACGGTGCTGCTGCAGTTCGAGGACTATGGATGGTGCGAGAAGGGTGAGGGCAAGGACTACGTGACCAGCGGCATCATCAACCTGGGCGGCAAACGTCCTAACAACCTGAGCGGCGGACACCTGTGCGAGGGGTACACGCACGGGAT
>JAJDXU010000412.1 GCA_022823105.1 Dehalococcoidia bacterium | reverse complement strand
GACCAGCGGCCGCAGGTAGCGGAGGTCATCAATGCCGTCGCTCCGGCGGATGACCGGGTTCTCCGTCGCCAGGTTCCCGCGTCGGCGTACAAAAATGTACGTTTCAGGTAGAGCCTTTGCACGCATTGCCCGGTTGGGCCGAGTACAAAAATGTACGTTTCAAGTAGGGCGCTTGTACCCGGGGTTGGAAGGGGGCCTTATGAAAAGCGTTAACAGGAAACGTCCGGTAGAGGGCCGAAATTCCCCGATTTCAGGTTCAAAACCGCCCGACTGACGCTTTTGCAGCGGTGACGCAATCCCTGTACAGCCCGTTGACATCGCCGGGGAGGTGGTCGTGGTGAAGCCCGGCGCGCCCCGCAGGGATGCGGGACCCTGGGGGAGGTTATGGGGAGAGGCGGGTTGGTTCACACTCCACGATGCCGATGGCGAGCCGCCGATTGGCAATGCCGAGAGCGGAGTCAAGAAATGATCAACCTGAATGCTGAACCCAGTTTCAACGAAGGCGCCGTGAGCGGACACGCGAACCGGGGATGAGGCGGCGGCCCGGGCCAGGGCCGTCAACGCAGGCAGGACATGAGAACGGACAACGAGCAGAGTAAACCGGGGCAGGAGACAGGGAAGGCTGCGGAACCGGCCAGGCAGAGCCGGAACTGCGCTGACGGACCACCGCCATCCCAGCGCGCCGCGCCGGAATGCACGGCCCGGCAGCGGGAGCAGGTCCGGGAGGGTCTGCGCATGGTGGCGCGGCTGATTGCGCGGCGCACCTGCGGCGACCGGGCGGCGCAGCGCCACCGGAATGACGAGCACCACCGGAATGACACGGGTTTCGTCGTGGACGGACGCGATGGCCGGTCGCTGTCGCATTGGCAGGCCGACGCCAAGGGCGACGGCGCAGAGTACGAAGACGGAGACCGGGCTACGTTCGGAAATTGCAGGTTTGAGTTGAGCCACGCCGTGCCGATTTTCACCTCCCGGGCGACGCTGGTGGATACGACGGCCACGTTGACGACGGGCGCCAGCATGTCGCGATGTCCCGCATGGACACGGTAATCGGAGGAGCAGGGCTCAACTCCGAGAGCCGCGTCAATCACGCAGCGGGCGAGCGCTGGTCCCCATTGAGGCCGACGGTGGGAGAGCGGGGCTCGATCCCAGGCAGTCGAGCCGGGTCGCGGACGGACCCTCCAGGTTTTCAGGGCGAAACGCTGGAAAAAGCCAAACTACGCAATCCATTATTCACGAGAGGGCGAACGACGGGAACCTGGAAACGCGGTGTACAGGCCCGAACATCCGAAATCGCTTGCTGGGAAGGAGCGGCCATTGGGCTGCGAGGTGGCAGAATGTCGACGCCAACACTGGAGGGCCGGATTGAGTCGCCGAGGGCGGGACGACGCCCGGCACAAACCGCTGGCCGCCATCCCCGTCGGGAGGTATGGAAAATCGCGGCGGCGCGACGGGAGGTGTTAGGATGGAGACCACCGACCGCGAGGAGAGGTTGGCATGGGAGGACAGGCAGCAGGACAGGCCAGCGCGAAGACGGCGGATGAACCGGGAATCCTGCCGTCGCATTGCCTGACTATTACACCAGGCTGGAGGGTCTTCTTGGCGATTGCCCTGTTTGCGCTGACCGTCGTGATGGCCTGCTCACCGGCCAGCGAGACGACCCGGACGCCGACGCCAACGGGTAACGTCAATGGTGGCGCCAGCTCGGCCCACACCGCGCCGAACCCGGCCGCCTCTGCCACTCCCCTGCCCACCGCAACGCCAAATCCGGCGGCCAGGGCGCCGGCGACCGCCATTGCACCAACCGCCATGCCGCCGGCCACTGGCCCACCGACCGTCGCCCCGCCGGAAAGCCCGGCGCCAACGACGCCAGCGGCTTCGCCCACGCCCAGTTCACCCAAGCCCAGTTCATTGGAGCAGGCTGCCGGCAGTTGCGGCAATCTGTGCTCCGAGGAATTCTGGGCTGCCGGCGCGACGGTGGAATCGGTGCGGGGTGAGGTGGACCGGGGCGCGGACCCGACGGGCAGGAACGAAGACGGCACTCCGGCGCTGGCGTTTGCCGCAGGTTCCTGCGCCAATCCCGGGATCGTCAGGTTGCTGCTGGAAGCCGGAGCCGACCCCGACGCCGTGGACGATTACTCCGGCTTTGTCCCCCTGCACCTGGCGGCGATGGTGTCCGCCTACGCTGTCAATCCCGAGATCGAAAGCCTGTGCCCCGGGGATGCTGCCGACCTGGCGGAGAACACCCTCCGGGTCATCGAGCTGCTGCTGAAGCACGGCGCGGACGCTGGGGCGCGGGACCACTACGGCCAGAGCGGGTTGTTCATGTACCTTGCGACCCTGGTGGAGCAGTTGTCGAATGCAGGGTGGTCCCACGACCCGGCTCTCCGCCCGGACATACGGGTGGTGGAACTGCTGCTGTCCCAGGGCGGCGGAATTGAGGCGGAGAGCGAGACGGACGCGTATTTGTTGGATTACGCCATGCTGGTTCGGTCGGGTCCGGAGGTGATTGAATTGCTGCTGGATCACGGCGCTGGCGACGCAGCCGTGGCCTTGGGCCAGGAGGGCAATGCGCTGCACCTGGCGGCGACGTACAACGCCGACCCGCAGGTGCTCAGGATGCTGCTGGAACGCGGGGAGGACGTGGCGGCCACGGGAGCCAACGGGTTCACGGCGCTGCACCTGGCGGTGAGGGTCGGGGATACGGAGCCGGAGGCGGTGCGGGTCCTGCTGGAGGGTGGCGCGGACGTGAACGCCACCGACGAGGACGGCGGCGCTGCCCTGCATCACGCCGCCAGCCACTCGGGGCCGGAGATCGTGGGGTTGCTGCTGGAGCGGGGCGCGGAGATTGACGCCCGGGACCGACTGATGAACACGCCGTTGCACGCGGCGGTCTCCGGCGGCTACAACTCAGGCGACGTGCCCCGCATGGCCGACCCGGAAGTCGTCAGGCTGCTGCTGGAAGCCGGCGCGGAGGTGAAGGCCAGAAACGCCGCCGGTGCCGCGCCATTGCATTCTGCGGCGTTGTACCAGGACGCCGCTGCCGCCAGGCTGCTGGTGGCCGGCGGGGGAGACGTCAACGCGGCCAATGACGCGGGAAATACCCCGCTGCACCTGGCGGCGCGGATGCGGGAGAACTGGAGCCAGCTGCCGGAGGTGGACGTGGAATTCGTGAGGCTGCTGGTGGACCTGGGCGCGGACGTTTCGGCCAGGAACCATGCCGATGAGACCGCCTGCGACCTGGCCCAGAGCCAGGACCCGGACCTGATGGCCCTGTTGTGCTGATTGCCCCTGCCGCCCGAATGATTTCCAACTTTCCGTCATCCGCCATTACCCCACCGTCGCGCATCGCCGCAACGTGGCTCCTCACCAAGCCGGGGACTACGGCCTTGCCCGCGGACCCGCACGCCAAGTCCAGTCGCCGGTGGCTGTTCGTGATCACCGCCAGCTCAGCGGCGCCCGCACGACACCAGACCATCCAACCGGTTCCCATCCGGTGGTATTTCTACAATTCTCCCGTTTGGGACCGCGATTGCAGGTCGGGACAGAGGCTAAACCAAAGCGCTCGCCCAAACCGTCCAATAGAGGCACGAAGCCGAAGGAATCCGGTAGGAAAACGGCGTCGATTGTATTTCTGCAATTTCAGTTTTCCCTGTACTGCGCCGCCACAGGGGGGCGTCGGGAAACGGCCTTTACCCCGGCCATCCGGTTCAAGCCTTGGTGCGACGACTTCGACAGCCCACCGATGCTTGACCATTGCGTCAAGCAATGACGGACCTGGCGTGAAGGACGATCTGGTCGGTCTCGTACAGTTCCGATGCGGATGATGGCCGAATCCTCACGACACCCAGCGACCACGGGGCGAGTGGGCAGGGAAACCGGGGCGACAGCGGGCAAATTGGTGCGGCCCGCCTGGCCCGCGGGCATTCGGAAAAACGGAGCAGGAACAGTCGAGAGCAACCGGACGGTCTGATTGGCTGACACGTCGTCGCGCTGCTCGCTGCGATGGGACTGGGCGCTCGCTGCCCAAAAGAGCCTGTCTCAAAAGTCGGGGTGTAGACTGTGGTCAAGCCTGTCGGAGGTGCCGATAAGATGCCGCTTCGGGATATGGACCGAGAGCAGATGTGGCTGTTGCCGCCGTCCCTTGACGAACTGCTGCCGTTGGACCATCCAGCTCGTTTTGTCGCCGAGTTTGTCGACGCCTTGGGCAGAGAAGGTTGGGCGGAGCTGGGTGTGGAAATAGACGGGGACCCGCTGGGAGCCCCGGCCTACCATCCCAGGGCCCTGCTCTGCGTGTGGCTTTACGGGTTCATGACCGGAGTGCGCTCCTGCCGCAAGTTGGAGGCGGCCTGTCGAGACCAGATTCCGTACCTGTGGTTGACGGGGTGGCAACACCCGGACCACAACACCCTCTGGCGGTTCTACAAGGCCCATCGCCAGGAAATGCGGAGCTTGTTCAAGCGCACGGTGCGGACGGCGGTGGCGATGAAGCTGGTGGACTTGGCGGTGCAGGCGGTGGATGGCACCAAGATGGCCGCCAGCGCGTCGGTGCACCGCAGCTACGACGGGGAGAGACTGGCCCAGTTGTTGGACCGGGTGGACCGGGCGATAGCCGATCTGGAAGCCCAGAACGAAGGGGGAGAGGACGCCAGCGCCGTCAATCTGCCTGAAGAACTGGCCGACAAGGAAGCGCTGAGAGAGCGCCTGCGGCAGGCAATGGAGGACTTGGCGGGTGAAGAGAAGCCCAGGCGCATCAATCTTACCGACCAGGACGCCCGTCTGATGAAGACCGGCTACGGCATCGTGCCCGGCTACAATGCCCAGGCGATGGTCTCTCCGGTAGAGGCGGACGGGGAACCCATAGGCATGTTGATCACCGCCGTGAACGTGGTGGATGCGCCCAATGACAACGACCAGTTGGTCCCGATGATGGAACGCGCGAAGGAGGCCACGGGAACGAAAACTCCGATGACGTTGGCCGACTCCGGGTATTTCTCTGGAAGCGCCTTGGAAGATTGCTCCGGTAGTGGTCAACAGGTGGCGATGCCGGAGGCACGGGAACGGCAACTCAAAAACCCGTATCACAAAGACCGGTTCACCTATGACGAACCAAGCGACAGCTTCCAATGCCCCCAGGGACAGACACTCCGATTTACCGGCATCTACCAATCAACCAAAGGAGAACCAATGCGGAGGTACGGTATCTCGGGGGCCGTCTGCCGGGAATGCCCCGCCTTCGGGATTTGTACCAAATCAAGAAGCGGCCGTACCGTGTCGATAGGGCCACACGACGATGTGCTGCGACGGCACCGAGCCTGGATGTCCAGCGACTCCGCGAAAGAGGTATATCGGCTGAGAAAACAATTGGTCGAGCCAGTGTTCGGAATCACCAAGGAGCAGATGGGCGCCCGAAGATTCCTGCTGCGCGGGCTGATCAACGTGGCTGCCGAGTGGACCGTGTTGGCCGTCGCTTTCAACTTGAGAACTCTCTGGCGCCTATGGCACGACGGTCTCTTCCTACCGTCGCCGCATCGTCCCAAACCTCACCCTGTATCTTGATTTCGGACTATCCGATCATCTTCCTGGGTGTGCATAACTCATCGAGTTTGGCGCGCTGTCCGTAGTACTGGGCGCAACCAGCAACTTACAAAGAACCCGATCAATTCATTGGGCCCCAAATACACCTTCTGGGACAGGCTCAAAAGGGAATTCCGGGCAGGGTTTACGGAACCGGCCCTTTCCCCGAAGCGCTCGCAAACACGGGATTTCAGCCCGGATAATTCCCTATGTTTTGAGTTCAAAATGGCCTCTGGAATTCCCTTTTGGGCATCAACCCAAACTCCTGTACACGGGTAGAGCATTAAAACGGGCAATTGGAGGGCGCTGTGAGGCCATCGAACCGGGCATCGCAGCCGTCAGCGGCGAAGCCGCCGAGACCGCGACACGTCAG